>JBKECW010000026.1:0-57714 GCA_047975005.1 Bacteroidales bacterium
GAGTGTACTTATATGGTGGAAGGTGGTATCCTACGTTCCTACCTACACGATAGACTCAGTGCAAAACATTACGGCGTGAAGATGACTGGAAACGGACGGCGTGAATCATTCAGACATGTGCCTATACCTAGAATGAGAAACACATATATGCTGCCCGGCTCACATACTAAAGACGATATTATTGCTTCGGTAGATTACGGTATATTCTGCGAGTCATTCTCCAATGGGCAGGTAATGATTGGTGCAGGCGATTTTACTTTCTACGTCAAAACAGGATATCTAATTGAAAATGGGAAACTTACGACTCCGATTAAGGATGTTAACATAATAGGAAATGGCCCTGACTCTCTGAGTAAAATTGATATGGTTGGGAATGACCTTGAAATCTCGCACGGCACATGGACTTGCGGCAAGAGCGGACAAGGGGTTCCCGTTTCGCAAGGACTGCCAACAGTGAAAGTTGCAAGTATGACAGTGGGAGGTGTAAGTTAAACTATAAAGGAGAGAAACAATGAGTACAACAAACGATAAAGAACTGGCTCAATGGCTAGTGAATTTAGCAAAAACGAAAGGTGCTAGCGATGCAGAAGTGTCTATTTCTTCGTCCCGATCTACTGAGGTGGAAATAAGAAAAAGTAAAGTCGAAAAAATACAGGAGAACGTGGAGAGAGGTCTTTCTCTCAAGATTTTTATTGATGGCAAATATTCCTCGCATTCTACAAATAGACTGAATAAGTCTGATTTGGAGAAACTTGTTAATGAGGGCATTGCAATGACTAAATACCTCGAAGCCGACGAATTTAGAGTCCTCACAGACCCTAAGTATTATCCTACTGAAATTAAAGACCTCAGAACATGTGATGTGTCAGTAAACGATATTAACACAGATCAACGTAAAAAAATAGCGCAGGAATTGGAGGATGCAGCATTGGCAGAAAACAAGAAAGTGATTTCTGCAACAGGCTCTGTTTACGACTGGATAGGTAATAGTGTTAGGGTAAATTCCAAAGGTTTCAATGGCACTAGCGACTGGTCGGGGGTACAGATATATTGCAGTGTCAGTATGGACAACGGCGATGCAAAACCCGAAGGCGACGATTATGCCTACGACCGTATGCTCAGTACTTTGCCGTCTGCCAACGTGATAGGTCGTAATGCAACCCGCAATGCCGCTCGCAAACTGGGACAGGAGAAAATTAAGTCGGGCAAGTATGATATGCTTGTCGAAAATAGGGTGGCAAGTCGACTGCTTTCGCAGTTCTTCGGTCCGATGAGTGCTTCGTCAATACAACAAAAAGCCTCTTTCCTCGAAGGAATGAAAGATAAGCAAATTGCATCGGAACTGCTGACAGTAACCGACGACCCGCTTATTGTAGGCGCTTTGGCATCGCGCAACTTTGATGGTGATTGCATAGCTTCCAAGAAAAGAGTGATGATTGAAAATGGCGTATTAAAAGACTATTATATAGATAATTACTATGGTCGAAAACTAAATTGGACTCCCAACGGAGGATCTACTTCAAATTTGCTAATCGGTCTTGGCACTCGCCCCTTAGAGGAGATTACTAAGGATGTGAAAAATGGAATTATTGTAACTTCTTTCAATGGTGGAAATAATAATGGGACAACGGGTGATTTTTCATACGGTGTGTCCGGACTTTTTGTTGAAAACGGTGAAATAATCAAGCCTATTAATGAGATGAATGTTACAGGAAACTCCAAAGATTTATGGCAGAGACTAGTAGAACTGGGCAACGACCCCTTTAAATATTCAAGTACTAAAATACCTTGCATGCTCTTTGAAGGCATTGAATTTAGTGGGCTGTAGACACATAAATTATCAAAGAAGCACTTGCAATCAATAAAATATAGCAATTATTAAAGAACAAATCTGTATCAATACTTGTTTAACAACTATACAAATTTATAAAATAGTCAAAATATGAAAAAGTTAGCACTCAGTATTACTCTACTACTCTGTTTTGTAGGACTGCAACAAGCACAAGCACAGAGCAACGCGTTTCCTGCAAAGGATTTATTAAACACCCTAAATAGTTTTAGTAACAGTGATTTAGATGTTAGTAGCGAGCAATCTAGCGAATTAAAAGATTTAAACTCTAGCATTATCGAAAAAGCGTCAAGCATAATAACAGGCAAAGAGTCAAAAGAGAAAAAAATACTAGATTTAAAAAATCTTCGAAAAGACTCAAACAGTAAACTAGAAAACATATTAGGCGACAACACCTTAAAGAAGTACAAAAAATCAATGAAAAAGAAACTAAGACCATTCAAACGCAAAGTAGGTCTAGTAAGACTTCTGTTGTAAGCTTTACTTTATAGTTAAAAAGAGTCTGCTCTCAATAGGGAGCAGACTCTTTTTAACTATATCAACTACTTAGGTTACACACTTATACTCAAACTATTATAAGCATCTCCTATACCATCAATTATATTTGAGGCTGTCATTGCTTCAGCCCCAAACCTTTTCTCTGCAAAATCTCCAGCTTTTCCATGCAACCATACACCTAGTCGTGCTGCCGTTGGAGCTTTATACCCCTGAGCTAATAAAGAACCTATTATTCCACTAAGCACATCGCCACTACCTGCCGTTGCCATGCCACAATTACCTGTAGTGTTTACACTTACAAGTCCGTCGGGCGACACAACCTTTGTGTAAGCTCCTTTCATCACAATAGTAAGACCTAATTTTTCGGCTTGTTCTTTTGCCAGACAAATAGCTTCGTAGGAATCTTCAACTTTGCCAAAAAGTCTATAAAACTCTCCCAAATGCGGAGTTATAACTGAGCCTTTCGGTATCTTATTAAGCCATTTATTTTTTGCTATAATATTCAGAGCATCTGCATCTATAAGCAAGGGAACATTACAAGCATTTAAGATTTGCGCTATCAATCCATCAGTCCTCTCATTTCTTCCAATACCACAACCGACTGCCACGGCCGAATATTTTTCGGAAGGCTCCAAACTTGTACAACACTCATCATTCTCATCAGCTCTTACAATAGCCTCCGGAACGGATATTTGCATCACATCAACACCGCACATTGGAATATGTGTACTTATCAGTCCTACCCCACCACGCAAAGCAGCCTTTACTGCAAGTACTGCTGCCCCAATCATACCATAAGAACCTCCCACAAAAAGTAGATGCCCGAAAGTATTTTTATAAGCAAAGCGACTTCTAATCCGCTTGTCCTTTTCTGCCTGCACTCTATCATACAAATACGCACCGCACGACATATTCAACTCATTATTAGCACCCGAGAGACCGACACAGTTCCAATCTTTCAGATATTTCTCATGCTCAGCATAAAAAAAAGACATCTTCGAAAATTCTAATGTAAGAGCAAGTGATGATTCTATTATTGCAGAGTTCTTAACCCACACTTTCTCGCCGTGCATTCCCGAAGGAATATCAACCGAAATTATAAAACTGCTCTTGTCGTTAATATACCTGATTAAGTCGGCAGCCACACCCTCAACAGGTCTATTTAATCCGGCTCCAAACAAGGCATCTACGACAATATTATTTCTCGAAATTACAGGAAAATCGTTTTTATCTAGAATATAATTTATTCTTAGTCCATTATCGATCAATCTTTTCTGATTAATCTTGTTTGATGCTGAATAAGAATCAGATTTCAGAAGAAAAATATCAACATCGTAAGCCATATTATTCAGTAGTCTCGCCAGCACCAATCCGTCTCCTCCATTATTCCCAGTGCCGGAGACAATTATTACACGCTTGGTCTTATCAACATGGCTCACAAGCTCTCGCAACAGCCTCTCGGAAGCGTATTCCATCAGCTCAAGCTCCGACATATTCAGCAGGTTACACAGCCGACTGTCAATTTCTTTTATCTGAGAGGTAGTGTATATTTTTGTCATTGTATATTCTCTCAACGCGCTCTTTTTCTGCTTTGATTATATTATATGCTAATGGTAAATATAGTATTATTTATTCAACATCATCCAAAATGTTAGAACATTAATCGCATTATATTTGTTCTTATATATATATGAAGAGAGAGGCTTAGTTATTTAAGCCCTCTTGTTATTCGTGTTATTCATGTTTTAATTGTGGAGGTGTGAGTTGCTTGTCAGCCCACACCTTTTTGTTTTTATTTACAAAAACAGCTATAAAATAATTACCTTTGCAAATAATACAAGCTTTGCGCAGTAGGCTACGTACTATATACGGTAAGACAAATACAATCGACTGTTGTGCCTAGTACGTCAGGTATACAACATAAAGCACTAAATAAAGATGGCAGAAAATACAAACATAAAACTAGAGCAGGCAACTTTCGGATGCGGTTGTTTTTGGTGTTCCGAGGCACTCTTCAAAAAAATTGACGGCGTGGAAACAGTAGAGCCTGGATATAGTGGAGGAAGCATGGAGAACCCTGACTACAAGAGCGTTTGCACAGGAGAGACGGGGCATGCAGAGGTTATACAAATTACTTACAACCCGAAAATTGTTTCATTCATTGACCTGCTAATGGTATTTTGGGAGACCCATGACCCTACCACCATCAACCGCCAAGGTCCAGATGTTGGCAATCAGTATCGCTCAGTGATATTCTACCACTCAGCAGAGCAACAACGAGAAGCCGAGCAACTAAAAAAAATAATTGACGACAGAGAGGCATTCGACAAAGCTATTGTTACGGAGATAGTTCCTTTTGATGTTTTCTACAAAGCAGAAGACTATCACCACAACTACTTCGAGATAAATCCCAATCAGCCATATTGCAGCACTTATATTGCACCCAAGCTCAAAAAGAGTTTAAAAAAAATCGAAGATTATCTAAAACAAAACTCATAAGCATTGGCACGAATAAAGGACTTTTTCAATCTAGTGAAAATTGAGCATACCCTTTTTGCTCTTCCCTTCGCACTTATTGGCTACACGCTTGGGGGAAAGGCTATTGGCAATTTCCTCAATCTAGAAATACTATTGGCGGTACTTTTATGCATGTTCTTTGCCAGAAACGCCGCTATGGCTTTTAACCGTTTCTTAGACAGAGATATAGACTCAAAAAACAAAAGAACGGCGGGCCGAGAAATCCCTGCAGGTATGGTCAAGAGTAGAGAAGCTCTAATATTTGTGATTGTCAATTCCATCCTGTTTTGGGCTACCACATGGTTTATCAACCCTTTGTGTTTTTCGCTTGCCCCCATTGCACTATTTATCATTTTATTTTACAGCTACACAAAACGTCTCACCTCGCTTTGCCACTTTGTGCTAAGCATCGGACTTGCCATCGCTCCAATTGGTGCATATATTGCAATGACAGGAAACTTTAGTATGGACGCACTTTGGTATTCGCTGATTGTATTTTTTTGGTCGTCGTGCTTCGATATTATCTATGCACTTCAGGATGAGGAATTTGACAGAAAAGAAGGTCTACATTCCATACCAGTATTATTTAGCCGCAAAAGGGCTTTATCAATAGCACGCATTGGGCATTGCATTGCTGGTGTATTAATAATAATAAACGGAGTTGTTGTAGAGTATGGAGCTTTATACTACATCGGAGCTGCCATATTCATAGCTGCATTAATCTACCAGAACTCAATAGTAAAGGAAAATGACCTATCGCGAGTAAACCTTGCCTTTGGCACTACCAACGGGGCATCTAGCGTTGTGTTTGGCATATTCGTAATACTTGATATTATTCTTTTGTAAAGATATATCGACAACTGCATTCCAATACAGAGGATACCATTTTTATTCCTCAGTTGTTTTTTGTTCTCCAGTCAAAACTCATTAAGTCTCGGTCATTTCTTATACCCATCGCGCAGAATTAGCTATGTGTTTTGACAAAAAAATATCCAAAAAAACACTACCTTTGAACTCTAAAAATAAAACTTCAAGATGAGCAAAGAAATAAATACCATAGAAGAAGCAATCGAAGATATAAAAGATGGTAAATTCGTCATTGTAGTTGACGATGAGGACAGAGAAAACGAAGGCGACTTCATCATTGCATCAGAAAAAATCACACCAGAAGCAATTAATTTCATGGCAACTCATGGTAGAGGTCTGATTTGCACTTCGCTATCAGAGACACGTTGCAAAGAACTGAATTTAGAGTTGATGGTAAGCTCTAACACAGCTTTGCACGAAACTCCTTTCACTATATCCGTTGATGCCATACATCCTGAGGTTACGACAGGCATATCGGCTTCGGACAGAGCCATTACCATAAAAATGCTTATAGATACTGAAACTAAAGCCGAGCATCTCGGGCGACCCGGACACATATTTCCACTTAGAGCTAAAGAAAAAGGCGTACTCAGAAGAAGCGGACATACAGAAGCCTCGCTTGATTTAGCAAATCTTGCCGGGCTATATCCATCAGGGACGATGGTGGAGATAATGAATGAGGATGGCACAATGGCACGTATGCCTCAGCTCATAGAGCTATCTAAGAGATTCGATATAAAAATCGTTACCATAAAAGACCTGATTGTCTATCGTCTTCAAAGAGAATCTCTTATCGAGCGAGGTGAAACGGTTGAAATGCCTACGGAATACGGCACATTCAAACTAACTCCTTACAGACAAATCTCTAACGGATTAGAGCATGTAGCGATAACAAAAGGTTCGTGGACTGACAGTGATGCGGTGCTTGTGAGAGTTCATTCGTCTTGTGCTACAGGCGACATATTCGCATCGAAACGCTGCGACTGTGGCGAGCAGTTGCATCAAGCACTGAAAACGATTGAAGATGCAGGACAAGGTGTTGTTCTCTACATGAATCAAGAAGGTAGAGGCATCGGACTAATGAATAAGATGAAAGCGTACAAATTGCAAGAAGAAGGACTAGACACTGTAGAGGCTAATATCCATCTCGGGTTTAAAGCCGACGAAAGAGACTATGGTGTGGGGGCTCAGATACTCAGGGATTTAGGAATATCAAAAATGCGATTACTAACCAATAACCCTGTAAAACGTATTGGCATAGAGGCTTATGGCTTATCCGTAAAAGAAATAGTCCCTATAGAGGTAGCAGCAAACCCACACAACGAGTTCTACATGAAGACAAAAAAAGACAAAATGGGACACGACCTCAATAAATTGAAATAGAGTTACGGTGTATATCGTAATAATTACTATCTTTGCACCTCAGAAATTAATTATTTATATAATAAAAGCAGCGTATGCCAGCAAAAATCAGATTAGCGCGACACGGTCGCAAACGTTATGCTTACTACTACATTGTTGTAGCAGATAGCAGGGCACCACGAGATGGTAGATTTATAGAAAGAATTGGAGACTACAATCCAAACACCAATCCTGCTACTATCAATCTCGATTTTGACAAAGCCTTCGATTGGCTATTAAAAGGTGCACAACCAACAGAAACTGTAAAATCCATCCTTTCAAAAGAAGGAGTTCTAATGAAAAAACACCTATCAGGAGGTGTTAAAAAAGGAGCTTTTTCGCAAGAAGAAGCAGACAAACGCTTCGATGCTTGGATGAAGGACAAACAGTTACGCAACAAGAAAACAACAGATGCCATAACAGCAGCGTCTGATGCCGAAAAACAAAAACGTTTTGAAGCAGAAGCAAAAGTTAACAAAGAAAGAGCAGAAGCAATTGCTAAAGCCGAGGCAGAACTAGCAGCAGAGGCTGCCGCCGAAGCAAAAGCAGCTGAAGAAGCAAAGGCTGCAGAGGAAGCTGAAAAAGCAGCTGCAGAGGCACCAAAGGCCGAAGAAGCTAAAGCTGAAACGGAAGCTCCTGCTACCGAAGAGGCTGAAACGGAAGCTCCTGCTGCCGAAGAGGCTAAAACGGAAGCTCCTGCTGCCGAAGAGGAAGCAGAGAAACCCGCAGAATAAAGAAAACTCTTTATCCAAGATATAAAAAAAAGCGACAAGTCAGACTTGTCGCTTTTTTTTATATCTTTACTTATTCAGTTATGAATAAATGCACAAAATAATATATATTGACAGTTATATATTAAAACAAGCACCAAATGTTAATATGATAGTCTACTGATAATCATAGCTATTAAACGAACATTATTGCGAGTAGCTGACGGCAAAGTAATCTTCTGCAACAACGAATAGATTGCCACGCTATCGCTCGCAATAACGACGGCTGTTATCAACAAAAAAGATAAACACATGAAAAGTACACCTATACTAGAAGAATTGACACGCATTGGCTACATAAAAAAGAGCCATGGCGTGGACGGAGCATTGGCATTTTGTTTTGACGACGATTTTCATCAAGATTTACAAAAGAATATCGATTTTATATTTCTCAATATCAACAACCTCGCTGTCCCCTATCCTCTTGAAAGCGGAAAACTCGACACAGCATCCGGCAAACCCTTTCAGATAATAAAACTGAGATGGATTGACAATATTGAAAAAGCTAGTAACCTTAGTACTTGTGGGGTCTATGTGGAAAAAAAACACATCATAGAAAGAAATGTCAACAATGACGAAATGACAGTTTCAGACTTCGTAGGCTATACTCTGAAATCAAATGACAATACTATTGGCAGAATCGAAGCCGTAAACGATTACTCAGGCAATATAGTAATGGAGATAAATAGCAATGACAAAATCATAGATATTCCCTTTGTAGACAAGTACTTCGACAGCTTCAACAAGGACGATAACACCCTCATCATCAACTATCCTCAGGAGATGCTAGCTGCCCTGACAGGGGATAATTAGAGCCTTTTTGGTCTTTTCCATATTCAGTCTTAACCCGACTCTCTTGTGGTGCTTACCTTTCATAAAAACCTTGCCTCCGAAGAAGCAAGGTCATGAGAAAATAACGCTCATGTTCAGCGTTTTTTTTTACTAGAATCTACTTTCAATAACAGCCCAGTCGAGGATTTTCCAGAAATCCGCAATATAGTTTGGTCTTGCATTTAACTTGTCGATATAATAGGCATGTTCCCACACATCGCAGGTAAGTATAGGCGTTAAGCCCACAGTCATAGGGTTACCGGCATTAGACTCTTGTGTGATTTTCAGACTTCCATCAACATCTTTAGAGAGCCATGCCCACCCCGAACCGAAGAGTGTAGCCGATGCTTTAGTAAAGGCCTCAACAAAGCTTTCGAACGAACCGAAAGACTTATCAATAGCCTCTTTCAAAGCTCCTTCGGGTGCGGTTTTAGGTGTTTTAGAAAATTGCGAGAAATAGAAAGTGTGATTCCACACCTGAGCAGCATTATTAAAAATGCCGCCGTTAGACTTCTTAATAATCGTCTCAAGTTCAGCTCCTTCAAACTCAGTACCGTGAACAAGATTATTTAGATTGTTCACATAAGCCTGATGGTGCTTCCCATAATGATATTCTAGTGTTTTTGCACTAATGTATGGTTCCAAGGCATCTTGCGCGTATGGCAACACCGGCAATTCATAATTCATTGTATCAATTTTTATGGTTAATAATACTTATCTATTTTGCTAAACCGACACTCCAAAGTTTCTCAGAGCATTGTTTAGCGATGTCTTTTTATCTGTTGATTCCTTGCGCTTGCCGATTATCAAAGCACAAGGCACATTAAACTCTCCGGCAGGGAATTTCTTCGGCTTCGTACCGGGAATAACTACCGAATTGGCAGGCACTTCACCTCTGTATTCCACAGGCTCGCTGCCCGACACATCAATAATTGGAGTTGACTGAGTCAGCACAACATTTGCACCAAGTACTGCCCCTGCACCAACTCTTACGCCCTCGACGACAATACAACGAGAGCCAACAAAACAGTTATCCTCTATTATCACAGGAGAAGCACCGACAGGCTCAAGCACTCCGCCAATCCCCACTCCACCACTAAGGTGGACATGAGCACCAATCTGCGCACAACTACCAACGGTAGCCCAGGTGTCTACCATGGTTCCCTCGCCTACCCAGGCACCTATATTTACATAGGATGGCATCATCACAACATCCTTTGACAAGAAAGAGCCATAGCGAGCAATACCGTGAGGTACAACTCTCACTCCCAACTCCCTATAATTCTGCTTTAGGGGTATTTTATCGTAAAACTTAAAAGGTCCGACTTCGATTTCCTTCATTCCCATCAGAGGGAAGTACAATATCACAGCCTTTTTCACCCACTGATTTACCTGCCAAGTGTTGCCAACAGGCTCTGCCACTCTCAATTCGCCCTTATCAAGTTTATCAATAATACTGAATACCGTACTTTTAACTTCTTCTTTTTCCAAAAGGCTTCTATCTTCCCATGCCTTCTCAATCAATTCTTTCATTCATCTATATTTTTAGATAACAGCTAGATTTTCAGATATTCGGTTTTTCGGATACCAGACTAACAGCCATTGTTATTTTTCTTTTTTACCATCTAATTATCGCATCAGCAATTCAGCATATTATCAGCTGGCTCTTCATTAAGAATTTACAATTAAAATATGTTTTAATCCTATACAAAGAAAGTAAATATATTGTTTGCAATCAACAATGTATGCTCAAGTATTTTCTATGCTGAATAGAGAATCTTTATCCTCTCTTCGTTTTTGTAGATTCAAACAAAAACACCCCACATACTATGCAGGGTGCTTGTATTGTTTTTTAGTTCTGACTACTTTCTTGCAGCAGTTTCAAGCTGCAATGTTTTAGAAGTCAGGTCGCATACTGACGAGGGACCCCAATATTGAATTGGACCAGGGTAAAGATAATCGGTTTTTAATGCCCACTCCTCGCGATTTTCAACAAGGTATTTGAAAGGAGCGCCATCGAGTTCAACCAAAGCCTTTTGAATAACGGGCTTCAGGTGTCCGTGTCTGCGTTCCATGTTCATCATCATCGTTACGGGGACACCTCCTGCAATCCATTCCTCGGCAGGAGCAACAAGGTTTTTCACCGACGACATATATCCAGTTTTTCCTGCACCAATAAGTACCGCAGCCGTGTATCCAAGTGAGTAACAATAGTCTGCGTCGAAATTTGACGGAGCGGCACAACGTCCTTCATAACCAAAAAAGTGGAATTGCACACCAAATTTACCTTTATACTTACCTTCAGCTTTAAGTTCTGCCAAGCGAGTTTTCACCATTTCGCCAAGTAATTTTTCTGTCTCAATCAGCGACACCTGCACATTACCATGCGGGTCTCTGTCGAGAGTAAGTTGGTCGGCAATAATCGAAGGGAGTGATTTGTACACCCTTGCCGACTCGGCAGAAAGTATACTACTAACAAAATCACGAGCTTCGGCTTTGTCCACAAATGCTTTGAATTTCTTTTCAGAGTCAGAACCCTCTGCCAACAAGTCGTTTAGTTCAGAGATAAGAGCCTTCATTTCAGGCACAAACTCCACCAAACCTTCTGGAATAAGTGCTACTCCAAAGTTCTCGTTGTTTTCAGCACGCTTGGCAACAATGCCTGCCATATAGTCAACAATCTCGCTCAGGGTTTGCTTTTTAGCTGCAACTTCTTCAGATATAAGCGTAACATTAGGTTGCGTTCTAAGTCCGGCTTCAAGCCCGATATGCGAAGCAGAGCGTCCCATCAGCTTTATAAAGTGCCAGTATTTCTTTGCCGAATTGGCATCACGTTGGATGTTACCAATCAGTTCGGAATATACTTTTACAGCCGTATCAAAGCCAAAAGAAGTCTCAATCATTTCATTTTTAAGGTCTCCGTCGATAGTTTTCGGACAGCCGATAACTTGAATACCTGTATTCTTTTGCAAATAATACTCTGCCAACACACAAGCATTTGTATTGGAGTCATCACCCCCGATAATTACAAGAGCCTTTATATTTAGCTTATTGCATATCTCAACACCTTTGTCAAATTGCCAATCTTCCTCAAGTTTAGTTCGCCCCGAACCTATAATATCGAATCCGCCAGTGTTGCGGTATTCGTCAATTATATCGGCAGTAAGTTCTTTATATTCGTGGTCAACCAATCCGCCTGGACCGCCCAAGAAACCGTACAACTTACTGTTGCTGTTCATTGCTTTCAGTCCATCGAAAATACCCGAGATTACATTATGCCCTCCGGGAGCTTGTCCGCCCGACAGTATAACCCCTACATTCACAGCCTCATGCGTATCGTTACTATCGCTTTGCTCAAATTTCAGAATTGGCATACCATAGGTATTTGGAAACATTCTTTCGATGTCGGCTTGGTCTGCCACCGACTGTGTTTTTGCGCCTTCCTCAACCTTAACTTTACCCTTTAATGAAGCGGGCAACTTAGGAACGTAGTTGGCACGTTCTTTCTGTAATGCACTAATTGTCATTGTTTTCTTTATTGCTATTTAAATTATTATTATTAGATTCTCGAATATTGGATATTTAGAGCCCGTCTATAAAGTCCAACATCTGCGTTATGCTCGCTTTGCGAATTAGTCATTTACACAAGTAAACTCCTAATTCACAATGTTTCGCAAGCCTCGGTCTTAAACTTTATAGCTTAGATTCCTGATATTGTGGACAGACACTATTTAGTAAGAGCTCTTAGCTCAGCAAGCTTTTCACCACCTCCGAAATAACTTTTCCGTCGGCAAGTCCTGCCATTTCTTTGGAAGCCTGACCCATTACCTTACCCATATCTTTCATAGACTCAGCACCGGTAGCAGCAATTATAGCTTTCACTTTAGCTTCTATTTCTACTTGCGAGAGCTGCTTTGGCAGAAACTCCTCGAACACTGCCACTTGTGCGAGCTCAGGTTCTGCAAGATCGTTTCTACCCTGCTCTGTAAATATCTTAGCAGAGTCTTTACCTTGCTTAGCAAGTTTCTGAATAATTTTAAGAACATCCTCGTCAGTTACCTCAGCACCAACACCCTTGGCGGCTTGCATTTCGATTATATTCTTTTTTATACCTCTGAGCGCTTCTAGTCTTTCACGCTCCTTTGCTTTCATGGCTTCTTTTATTTCGCCATTTATCTTATCTGTTAAAGTCATAATATCTAAATTTTGCACACAAAAATAATAAGAAAAACCTGAAATCCTGCAAAGATTGCTTTTTATGATTTATAAAAATGCCTGCACAAATAGTTATTATTTATATATTTGACACACTAATGCAATAATTATTTTCATGAAAATAATTAGAACAAACGAGCAGAGAGCGAAGAATGCAATTACCTTGATATGGGTAATGCTAATTTTAGAGGCTGTATCATTAATATCCGAGTATTTCCAATATGATTTACTTCGAGATATAGCAAATGGTATCGAGATTTCTACAGAAGCTGCTAATGCCAACGACCTCAGGGAACAGATTATTGCCATTATCTACATGATGGCATACATCGTGTCGATAGTAACATTTATACTATGGTTCCGAAGAGCATACTACAATCTGCATCAAAAGATAGATTACCTTTCGTATTCTGAGGGGTGGGCTGCCGGAGTATGGTTCGTACCTATTGTATGCCTTTACAGACCGTATCAAATTATGAAAGAGCTATACACCGAAACAAAGGAGCTTTTGTCAAGAAATGAACTTGAAACCATCGGAAAGGTATCGGCAAGTACAAGAAAAGACCTTTCTGCTAGGAATGTAGACATAACAGACAATCTCTCGACAGGACGATTAGGCTTGTGGTGGGCTTTTTGGATAATCAGCAGTATTTTGGAACAATTCTTTTTTAGATATTCACTAGGAGCAGAGACAATTGACGAACTTCTGGTACTAGCAGTTATCGGCATGATTTCAAATATTGTCGGTATTCCACTTGCATTAATAACGATAAAGGTAATCAAAAATTATTCGGAGGTAGAACCCTTATTGAGTGCGATGAATGACGAGCCTGAAACTAGTTTCTAGCAAGCAGGTAAATTCCGTAGCCAATTAATAGTCCGATTATTACGGCAATAGCAATTTTCACGCCACTGTAGGGTCTGTCGCCGTGAACTTCGCCCGTGCGGGCATTTATAAAGGATTGGTATAGTTTGTCCTTGTATTTGTATGCGCACAAGTAGAGAGGTAGCAGGATATGTTTGTATGTAACATTACTGTACTCCACCTGCATTTCGTTTATTCGTTGTTCGTCGCCTCCGATTCGTTGTTTAATCTCAGTCCGCACCACGTCTTCGGCACGGGTTTCCGACACTCCCCTAGCCGACACTAAATCCACAGAATATTTTTCAGTTAGTATTCCAAGCAATAAACGTTTGTCAAAGGGTATCAGTTTTTTCAAATCCCAAGGTTCTAATTTATATACAAACTTATAAGGGATTGATTTTGAGCCAACCACAAGTATATCATCGAATGCGCTATCATGTTCTCCATTTCTAGGGCTACTCCACCGAGTTCGACATTCACGCCCTCGATTCTTCCCTGAGCCAACGCGGACATAGTAGTAATCGCCTCGTTGTCCCACATAATTTGTGTGCGTCTTCATGTCGAAAGTCCAATATGGTATGTATACGGGAGTTATATTATCGTAGGTAATTTCGCCATTCTTAAACTTATTTGGAGCAAACCATTGTGCCTTGCACCATGCTTTCATGCTTGATTTAGAGCCCTGCTCATCTATGGTGAATGGCAATAGTGATTTGGGATTTATAACGGTTTCCTCAACGGCATCTTCCACCACCATTGGAGTGGTACAATAGGGACAAGCAAAGGAAGTTATATCATCGACCACTGAGCATGCTGCCCCACAGTTTGAACAAGCAACGAACAGAGCCTTTACTGTGTCTTGCAAAGGCTCAACAGGCTGAGACTCAGCATCGAGAATAATCTGAGCCGACGAGTCATAATCTAATTCCTCGATATTCTCGTCCCTTATATTTATTTCTGTTTCACTGTCGCAGTAAGCACAAATTAAGCTATGTGTGCCTAATTTGTGCTTCATGTGCCCACCACAGTTAGGACAGTTAACAGTTCCGCCTATCAACTTCTTATCCATACCTCTTTGTTATTGAGGTATTGGAGGCGGCACACTTCCGAAGATAGATACGAGTTCTACTAAATCGTTTATGGGTAGCCAACTAGCCATTCCTTCTCGCCAAACGAGAGTTTCTTTTGTTATTTGATTTTGAGCAGCCATTTGTTTCATTGTCTGCATGTCGAAGGGTCCATTTTGTTGCCCATTCAGAGCTACGAAATAAGTTATTGCTGGCGGCATAGGAGGAGGCATTGCTCCACTTTGCTGAGTTTGAGCATGTTGCTGAGGAACACCGCCAAAAGTGCTACCCATTTGGTTAGCCATAGCAAATCCCATCCCCATGCCCATTCCTGCTCCGGCAGTGCCGCTTTCGTTTTCGGCAGCTTTTTCGAGAGCGATAGCAGCTTTGTACTGAGCCAGTTTAGCAAGGTCTATTTTATTAAGACGGCTAAGTTCGTGAATTTCTTTTTTGATTTCATCCGGCATCGAGACATTCTCAATCAAGAACTTAGTAAGCTCGATACCATAAGCCTTAAATTCGGGATTAAGCACTCCATGTAGCAGATCGGATATTTCGTTTACGTTCGACGCATAGTTTTCAATAGGCAGTTTTGCATCTCCGACAGTATCGGTAAACCTTGTTGCAATGAGGCTTTTAAGTTGTTCGGCAATTTCCTCGACAGTAAAATGCCCATCGGTACCGACAATTTCTTTCAAAAACAGACCTGCATCCGACACTTTGATAACATAAGTACCAAAAGCTCTAATTTCCACCATTCCAAACCTTTCGTCATTAAGGGTTATAGGGTTTTTAGTTCCCCATTTTTGGTCGGTGATATTCCTTGTACTGACAAAATAAACCTCAGCCTTAAAAGGACTGTTGAAACCATACTTCCATCCTTTCAGCGTTGAGAGTATAGGCAGGTTTTCAGTGTTGAGAGTGTACATTCCGGGAGTAAACACATCAGCAATCTGTCCTTGGTCGACAAACACTGCCACCTGACCTTCTCTGACGGTCAGTTTAGCATTGTTTTTTATCTCGTTCTGATACCTGTTAAATCTGTATGCAAGCGTATTATTGGAGTCGTCAGTCCACTCAATAATATCAATAAACTCTCCTCTTATCTTATCAAATAATCCCATTTCTATATATCTTTAATTGTTAACTAGTTTGTGTCTGTCCATAACGACAGGAGTCTGAGCTACAAAGTGAGCGCAACACAGAGACTGGACTTTATAAACGAGCTCCAGTTATTTACCGACAACAAATATAGGTTATTAAATTGATATTCTCTAATACAATCTTACCAGCTGCCTCCAAGAGTTTTGTATAAATTGGTATATGCGCTTAGTTGTCGATATTGAAGTTCAGAATAATACAATTCGATTTCAAATAGGGTTCGTTCGGCATCCAGCACCTCCAAATAGCTAGAGATACCGCCGTCGTATCGTTGTCTAGACAGACGTGCAGCATTTGCTGAGGCATCAAGTTGTTTTTCCACCAAACTGACTTCTTCTTCGACTGTTTGAATGTTAATTAAGGCATCTTCGGTTTCACGGAAGGCTTCGAGGACGACTTTTTCGTAGTTCAGTCGCATTTGTTCGGTCCGTTCGCTTTCCGCTTCTACACGTCGTTTATTTTTGCCAAACTGGAAGATAGGTCCAAGCAGTCCTGCTCCAACAGAGCCCATCAAGGCATCGCCGGCATTGAATGCAGACAAGTCTGTGCTAGCAATTCCAAGCAGTCCTGTAAGACTAATTGAAGGGAAACGCAAAGCTTGGGCAACGCCTATACGAGCATTTTGTGCTACGAGCTGTTGCTCTGCCTGCAATACATCGGGACGGCGAGTCAGCACTTGCGAAGGCAAGGCAATGGGTATATTTTCAGGCACTTCCAGCTCGTCGATAGTTCCAGTGGTAGTTATTTCTTGTGGATTTTTGCCTATCAGTACACTCAGAGCATTTTCTGTAAATGCAATAGAACGGCTATACACAGGAACAGCTGCAGCTGCGTATGCTTCTTGGATTTGAGCTTGGTTCAGGTCTATTTCCGGAACGATACCTTTGTCGTATCGTTCTCTGATAATATTCAGGAATTTGGTTCTGGTTGTAAGAGTATTTTCGGCAATTACCTTACGTTTTTTGTAATCCATCAGGCTGTAATAGGTGTTGGCAATCTGAGCGATTAGGCTCAGTTCTATTGCCTGCAATCCATATTCAGAGGCAAGGAGCTCGGACTGCGCGGCTTCGGTAGCACGACGAAATTTCCCCCAGAAGTCAAGTTCCCAATTTACATTTGCGGTGGCACTAAACCACACATCCGCTCCCTGTCCTGTTGGAAAGCTGCCGAGAGTATTGCCGAAGGCTGTATTTCCGCTGTATCCAAAAGACGGCAGTCTGTCGGCTTTAGCCATTCCCAAGTATGCCCGTGCTTCATTTATTCGCGATGCAGCAATCAGCGCATCAGGATTATTTTGCAATGCGGTATCAATTAGTGCCAACAAGGCAGGTTCTTTAAACACATCGTGATAATCAGGCACATGCGAGCTATCAACAGGATAAATCTCAGTTCGAAACACTTCGGGTATTACAACTTCGCTTTTTTGAAAGTTTGGACCCATCATGCAGGCGTTTAGCGTAAGGGCGACAAGAGCTATCCAAATAGCATTCAGCCACGACATCCTTTGATTATATTGTTTTCTCATCATTGATTTTCAATCTTTATATTATTCTTTGCATTCATGGCATCACGTTTTTTCTCGTATCCTGCGAGTTTTCCGATAAATACAAAAAGCATCGGGTAGAAGAACACCCCCAGCAGTGTGGCAACAACCATTCCGCCCAAGAGAGCCATTCCCATCACTTTGCGGGCTTCAGCTCCTGAGCCAGTGGCAACCACCAATGGCAATATACCCAATATGAACGAGAAAGCAGTCATCAATATAGGTCTAAATCGTGAACGTGCAGCCACGATAGCTGCATCAAACAAACTTTTTCCCTTATCAAACTCGTCTTTTGCAAACTCGACAATGAGTATAGCATTTTTAGCTGCCATACCTATCAGCATTACAAAGCTGACTTGAGCAAAGATATTATTTTCAAATGAAGCACTAGCAAAGCGAGCTAACCACAGGGCAAACAAAGCCCCAAATATAGCAAATGGAGTTCCGAGCAGAATACTCATCGGCAGCGACCAACTTTCGTATTGGGCAGCAAGGATGAGAAAGACAAATAGCAAGGAGAATATCATAATTACTCCCAGCGAGCCGGAGGCTTTTTCTTCTTGATAGGACATTCCATTCCACTGGTATCCCATATCGGCAGGCAGCACTTCGGCGGCTACTTCTTCTAGAGCGTTCATTGCTTGCTTAGAGGTATAGCCTGGAGCAGGCGAGCCTTTTACTTCCACCGCCCTATATAGGTTAAAGCGGTTTGTGTACTCAGGTCCCGATATTGGTTCGACAGTAGCGAGAGTTGCCAGCGGTATCATTTCTCCATTTTTATTTCTGACAAAGAAACTATTGATATCTTTTTCTGACACCCGATATTCATGTTCGGCTTGTATGTATGTTTTGTACAATCGTCCGAATCGGGTAAAATCATTGACATAGGCACCTCCCATAAATGCACCGACAGTTGTATAAAGGTCATTAAGGTCAACTCCTAATTTCAGTGCTTTTGCTTTATCTATGTCTAGGTATCGTTGTGGCACGTTAGCTTGGAAAGTTGTAAACGCATTGCTGATTTCGTCTCGTGCACTAGCGGCTTGCATAAATTTAGCACTATTTTCGGCAAGATAGTCAGCTGTATTGCCACCTTTATCCTGCAGCATTATACTAAATCCGGAGCCGTTTCCAAGTCCGGGAATTGCAGGAGGACCAAAGGCAACAGCCTGTGCACCTTTAACCTTAACTGCCAATTCAGCATTAATTTCCTGCATCAGTTGATTAACGGTTTTATCGCGCTCGTCCCAATCTACGAGGCTTACAAACATGAAACCTGTATTGGTAGACATCGCACCTGAGAGCAGGCTAAAACCAGTAGCATTGGTAAGATATCCTATTTCGGGATATTCACCCAGAATGTCCTCCACTTGTTTGGCAACTACGTCTGAGCGTTGCAAGGACGAGGCGTTGGGCAGTTGCATGTTTATAAAGAAATATCCCATATCTTCTTCGGGAATAAATCCTCCCGGCACGAGTTTTCCAAAAACCCCCATTCCTACCGTCAGCACAAGTATAAATATTACTCCACGCTTTATTTTTCGGGTAAATATACTAGTTAGTTTCATATATCCCTCGGTCGATTTGCCCATCCACTTGTTAAACTTGCCGAAGAACCAACCCAAAGCACCTTTGTAGGGTTTAGGCTCTTTCAGTAAGAGCGATGCCAATGCGGGACTAAGTGAGAGAGCATTAATTGACGAGACTATCACCGACACCACAATGGTAATGGCAAATTGTTGGTACAGTCGTCCTGTTATACCCGCCATTCCGGCGACCGGGATAAAAACGGCAATCAGCACCAGCGTAGTTGCAATAACGGGAGCTGTAACCTTCCGCATAGCATCCAGCGTTGCTTCTTTGGCTGTCATTCCCTTCGAGATATTCACCTGCACGGCTTCGACCACAACAATAGCATCGTCGACCACAATACCGATGGCTAGCACCAGTCCGAGCAGAGATAATACATTAATGGTAAATCCCAACATGGGGAAGAAAATAAATGCGCCAATCAGCGAAACGGGAATGGCTATGGTCGGAATTAGTGTTGCTCGCCAGTCTTGTATAAAGATGAAAACCACCAATATCACCAATATCAGAGCAATAAAAAGTGTTTCGACAATGTCTTTTATACCTGCCGTAATTGAAGCTGTTGTGTCAAGGGAGATATCGTATTTTATACCATCGGGAAATGATGCCGACAGGTCTTTAATCTCATCAGCAATCTGCGCCGACAACTCTACGGCATTCGAGCCGGGAGCTTGATACAATGCTATTATCGAACATTCTTCGCCATTCATACGAGTAAAAGCACTGTATGTTTCCACGCCAAGTTTGACGTTGGCAATATCTTTCAGCTTGACCTGCGATCCGTCGGCTTCGGTTCTTATGATAATCTCACCAAACTCTTCGGGCGAGTTAAAGCGTTCGGGCATTCGCACGGTGTATGTAAATTCAGTGCCTTCGGGGGCTGGTTCTGCACCAAATTTTCCACCCGGCACGATAGCATTCTGCTGATTTATGGCATTAAGTATTTCGGGAATTGTGATGCCGATAGCTGCCAGTCGGTCAGGTTTGACCCATATCCGCATTGAATAATCGGAAGCACCGATTACGTTCACCCTCCCTACTCCTTTTATCCGCGAGAGTTGGTCTTTAATATTGATAAGAGCATAGTTTCCAAGAAAATCTTGGTCATAACGCTCGTCGCCCGTAAGTGTAATAATCATCAACACATTAGGAAGCGACTTAGCAGTTGTAACGCCTGCTCTTTTTACTGCTTCGGGGAGTTTTGCCGTTGCTGCCGACACTCGATTCTGCACCAATACGGTGTTCATATCGGGGTCTGTCCCCACCTCGAAAGAAACACTGATAACCATCGAGCCGTCGTTGGCATTTGTCGATTTCATGTAAATCATGTTGTCCACACCGTTTATCTGCTGCTCCAGCGGTGTAGCCATCGACTCTTCGACATTCAGGGCATTAGCACCTGTATATTTTCCTCTCACCTGCACAATTGGCGGTGTAAGATTAGGATATCGCTCAATGGGCAGTCCTTGCAACATTACAAGTCCGGTGATAACAATTACAATAGCAATAACCATTGCTACTATTGGTCTTTGGACAAAAAAGTTTCCTTTATTTTCCGACATATTTCTTAGTTTAATTGGTGCTTATTTGGCTTTTGAACTCCACTAATTTAGGTGTAACCTCCATATCATTCCTCACTTTCTGAAGACCTTCTATCACTACCTTTTCATTAGGTTTCAAACCGTCTTTAACTCTCCACAAATCACCGATTGTAGCACCAAGAGTAAGCTGTCGGGTTTCGATTCTATTTTCGTCATTAACAACAAATGCTGAGAATTGTCCTTGCAGCTCTTTCACGCACTTTTGCGGCACAAGCACTGCATTCTTGTAGTTCAATGGCACTCTGACCTTTGCAAACTGTCCGGGGCGTATAAGGTTGTCGGGGTTAGCAAAGCGTGTTTGCACCAATATTGTACCGGTAGTTCTATTAACCCCTCTATCCACAAAAGTGATAAATCCTTTTTGTTTATGTACACTCCCATCAGCCAGTACCAGCTCCAGCATTTCCATTTCGTAGTCACTCGAGTCAGTCTCCTTTCCTAGGCTTTGAACACGTTTAGAGATTCTCAGGTATTCGTTTTCTGGCAAGAAGAATTCAACAAAGATTTCGTCCATTTTAGACACCGTATTAAGCACTATATTTGGATACTGCCCTACCAGCTCGCCAACGTCGGAGAGCGATTTGCCGATAATACCATCTATTGGAGAATGAATGCGTGTGTAACTGAGGTTGATTTTTGATATTTCGAGATTTGCTTTTGCTGCTTTTACCATCGACTCTGCGGCTTCGTATTGCAGTTTCGCCGCATCGAGGTCTGCTTGACTGACGGCTCGGGTTTCTGCCAAAGGTTTGTATCGCTCCAAATCGTTTTTAGCTTTTGCAAATCTTGATTGTGCTTCGGCGAGCAGACTTTGTTTGGATGCCACCTCTGCTCGATATGCCTGTTCGTCGATAGTGTAAAGCAGTTGACCTTTCTTTACGGGAAATCCTTCTTTGAAGTGTATTCCTTCGAGGTACCCCACTACACGGGCACGAATAGAGATATCTTGGCAACCATAGACTTCGCCTACAAAATCGACATCATCGACAACATCCTGCTGCATCACTTCAACAACTTTAATATCCGAGGGTCTAGTGTCTTTTTTCTTTGGGGAGGTGCAAGCCAGACAGATACTCAACACCGAAATTATCAACAGATTGACACCTTTAATCAAGTTAGTTTTGTCCATATTATCTTATTTTAGTCCAATTATCACGCAATGATAGTACTTATTTATTAGCTAGGAACAAGAAATATGCCTTAAATGTTTTATTTTAGATTTTTTTAACACATCCGCACAAGAGTAATCCGGTGAACAAAGTTCATATTACACACGCAAACAATCGAGCAATACCTCAACAGGATGAAGTACTTTCCGTTCTGCTCCATCCCATACTTGCTGACGGCAGCTGCTACCCGAGGCACATATTATATGCTCGTCGGGAGCTTTCCGAACATGAGGCAACAACACTAGCTCTGCCACTTGCATCGACAGCGTATAATTCTTTTTAGAATATCCATAGGCTCCTGCCATTCCGCAGCAGCCCGATTTTATCTCCACTACCTTGTAGTTTTCTGGAACACTAAGTATCTTAACACCTGCCTTTTGAGCATCTCTGTATTTCTGGTGACAATGTCCGTGATAGTGGATAATACGTTTATCTGCCTTAAATTTGGACACTGATATTTCGCCAGTCTCAAAGGCGTTTGCAATAAACTGTTCTACATCCATAACACGCTCAGCAAGCACCTCTGCCTTATCGAGCAAATTCTCATCAACAAGCCTCAGGTTATCATCTGCAAAGACAGAGCTTGACGAAGGTTCTATGCTCACTATGCAGGCATCTCCCTTATTCAGCAGGGCGTACAGCTTGCGGGTATTTGTATTTGCCAGAGCCTTTGCTTTTTTAAGCAATCCTTGCGACAGATATGTTCGTCCGGATACTATTTTTGGTGTCAGCTCCACTCTGTAGCCCAGTTTTGTCAGCAGGAGATAAGCCTTTTCGGCAATATCGCCATCAAGCAGGTTTGTAAACTCATCGGCAAGTAAGTACACTAGCTTGCTGTTCTTATTTATAGACTTTGGCTGATGCTTAAATTTCTTTATCTCAGGAAGACTACGCTTGGCATGAAAGCCCATAGCCCCAAGAGCTAGATTTTTAAAGGGTTTCAACTTTGCAAAAACGTTGTACAAGCCTGCAATTGGTGCAAAAAAAGCAAACATTCTCGGCATCTCGCCTACCATTCTTGTCTGCATCCCTACTCCATGCTTATCGTAGTACATTTGCAGAAACTCCGCTTTCATGCCTGCTATATCGACACTGCTAGGGCATTCCGACTTGCAAGCCTTGCACGACAAGCACGGTTTTAGCACTTCCATCGCCTCCTCTGCATCTATCCTGCCGTTTGCGAGATACTCTAGGAGGATATTGGCTCTCGCACGAGTATACTGCATTTCGTCGCCTGTGGCAATAAAGGTAGGACACATAGTGCCTCCTGCCACTACGAACTTACGGCAATCGCCCGATCAGTTGCATTTCTCGGCGGCACGGGTCAATCACGGCACTTTATACCAACTGAAATAAGTCTCATATTCATTTGTTTTTGTGGTATTATATCTCAGACTTTCCTTTACATTTGGAGTATTTATTATTTTATTGGGGTTGAAGAGATTATCTTTGTCCCATACTGCTTTCAAATCTTTCAACAGGGAGTAGCACTCTTCGCCGAGTGCGTCTCTGACAAAACTTCCTCGCAATCTGCCATCACCATGTTCACCGCTAAGTGAGCCTTTATACTTCTTCACGACATCGACCATTTCACGCCCCAATTTTGCAAAAATCTCAACTTCGGCAGGGTCTTTCAGGTTTATGATGGGACGCAGGTGCAGTTCGCCCGTGTCGGCATGCGCATAAAACAGGCACTCTTTGTCGTACTTTTTCAGCACTGTCTTAACATCCTCGACAAACTCGGGCAGATACTTGGGTTTCACTGCCATATCCTCCATTAGAGCAACAGGTTTTGAGTCGCCTTTCATGTTTCCCATCACGCCAAGTCCTGCTTTTCGCAATGCCCATGCACGGTTAATATCATCACCCCACAGCACCGGGTAATGATAGCCAAAATTCTTATCTTTCAATTCCTTTTCTACGCTATCCAAGAGTTTTTTAGTTTCCTCTTCGCTGTCGGTAGCAAATTCCACAAAGATAATTGCACCGGGCTCACCATCAATAAAATAGCGGTTTCGGGCTTGCGACAAATTGTCTTTAGTGAGAGCCAACAGAGTACCGTCCATCAGCTCTATGGCTACAGGTTTGTGTTTCAGAGCCACTATATTTGCCCTCAAGGCCTCATCCAGAGTATTGCAATGCACGCACACCATAGCATTTACGGGTGGAGGCAGAGGCGATATATCAAGTTTAATCTCCGTCGTAGCACACAGTGTTCCTTCCGAGCCTGCTAGGAGTTTACAGAAATTAAAATTCTCACCATCCTCATCAAAAGGTTTGAGCTTCAACAGTTCGTCGAGAGCATATCCTGTATTTCTACGTAATAGAGTTGGATCGGGGTAGCTACTTTTTATCGTTTGCTGATTTTTATTATTACCTAAAATAGAATGAATATGCCTGTAAATATTAGCCTCTAAGTCGTCTCCAATCATCTTTTCGTCGAACTCAGCCTCCGACAAATGCCCGAACACGACTTCCGAACCATCAGCCAATATCGCATTTACACTCAGTGTATGGTCTCTCGTAGTTTTATAAACCAGAGCGTGTGCCCCGCAGGAATTGTTACCGACCATTCCACCAATTGTACACCGATTGGAGGTGGATGTTTCGGGACCAAACTGAAATCCCAGTGGTTTAAGGTACTGATTCAGCTTGTCGCGCACCACTCCGGGCTGTACTCTCACCCACTGTTCGTCGGTATTTACCTCCAGTATTTCGGTCATGTACTTTGAGGTATCTACTATTAATCCCTTACCCACAACCTGCCCTGCCAGCGAAGTTCCTGCTCCTCTGAATATCAGCGGAATTTTGTTCTTCCCGGCAAAGTTTATCACTTCTTTTATGTCGTCCTTATGTTTTGGAAACACCACTCCCAGCGGCAGTTCCAAGTAGGGAGATGCATCGGTAGAAAATAGTCTTCGATAGACATTGGAGTCATACACCTCTCCGTCGATATATTTTGCTAAGACTTGAATCATGGAAGCAAATATAATCAATTAGATTGATGCTGAAATGCTCTTGCCAGATACGTACAAAAACAATCAAGCATCTTTCGGTCGACAGACAAAAAAGTCCTTGCCAGATACGTACAAAAAAATTAACTTTGCGAGCTAGTATCATACACTTAAAAGATAGACTCACAGTGAAACAAATATTACTATCAACGATTGTATTGGCATTATTAATAGCCGGGATGTACTTTGGCTATAAGTGGCTTTCGGAGGACAATGGTCAGGTTTTTGTGGGCAAGGAGAAATCTCACGCATTAACGGCTATACCTATACAGTCGCCATTTATTTTAAGCATAGACAGGCTGTCGGATTTTGCGGAGGACCTTGTTGATAATGACAATGCTACTTTGTCTATAAGGTCGTTCTCACCTTTTAAACCTGTTTTCTCATTGCTTCAAACGATTGCATCCATTGAAGATCTCGATATTTCTAAAATATTTACTGAACCTATTTTCGTAAGTGCCTCGTTCATAAGCAGGAAGGAATCATCGTACCTTATCGCAACAAGTATGACTCCTAAGAATGCTGAGAATTTTGGCGATGTCTTGGCATCATTGTTCCCAGAAACAAAGTCTACGCATATTCGTAATTATATGGGCGCCAATATGCGCAAAGCAGTTATAAAGAGTGTTAATACTGAGGCAAAGAACATTTATTACTCGTACACACGTGGTCTAATCCTTATTTGCGACAATGAACTGATGCTAGAAGCGTCCATCAGACAATCTAAGGAAAGAGGTCTGTTCGACGACCCAACATTTGAGAAGATTTTTTCGTTTAGCAATACGGACAAAAACACCACTCTTTTTATAAATTTTGCTCATGCTACACAATACATAGACAAGTTCAGTAATACTGATAAGGAATTTTGGCACAAACAGCTAAGCGACAAATTATCATTCCTGTCTAACTATGGAACATGGGGAGAGCTCGAATTAAAATTGACAAACGACGACATTGCCCTCAAGGGACTTGCCGTCTCTAACAATGACGGATCAAAATTCGTCGATGCATTCAAGAATCAAAGTTCTACCGGAGGCTCGCCATCAAAGATAACACCAGACAACTGTGCTTGTTTCATATCCTTAAATCTATCGGATATATCCAGTTACCAGACCGATTATAGAACTTACCTAAAAATAAACTCTGCTAAATTTAATACGTATGAGCACACCGCAAGTATTATCAGTCAGAACTCCGGTTTAAACATAAAAGAATTGTTCAGCAATACCCTCACAGGCGAGATAACACAGAGTTTTTACATAAATGAAAGCCCTCACCTTCGTCCAAGGACTGTTTTTGCGGCAAAACTAAAAGACAAGGATAGCTATGCAAGGTGGCTCAGCTTTGCTTCCAACTATAAGAACGATACTTCTTATACACACAACACTACTGATATAAAGACAGACAAGGGAACTAAATACAGTCTAATTTCAAATCCTGACACGTCTATTATTTCCGTGTTGCTAGGTCCTATATTTACTGTCACAAACACAAAGTACTTCACACGACTTAATGATTATATCTGCTTTTTTGAGAGCGTTAGTGATGCCAAAGAATTTATTTCGTCCATAGAAGGGGGGCGTACATTGAGCAATAGTGCTAATTATAGCGAAATCAAGGATAGAACTGAGAAGTATAACCTTCTTCTCTACCTGAACAACACCTACGGACTATTCTCCTCTTTTCTCAATAGCGATATTGCTAATATTATCCAAGACAAAGGAGCCAACTTAGCATCTAAATACAGATATTTTACATGGCAAATGTTTGCTGACGACAAGGTCTGCCACAACAGCCTACATCTAATGCACACGCCAAAGGCAAACACCGAAGCGGCTCCAGAATGGACTAAAACACTATCTTCGCCATTCTCAGCCCGACCATTATACGCACATAATCACACTCATATTTCTACTAAAGACATTGCTTATTTGGACGAGAAAAACACCCTGCACTATATCGACAAAATGGGGAAAGAAGAGTGGACTAAAGAACTCGACGGCAAGCTAATAGGAGACATTCATCAGATTGATTATTATGGCAATAATAAGTGGCAGATTATAGTGCTGACAGAGAAATCAATAGATTTAATAGACCGGCTAGGCAACAGCGTAAAAGGCTTCCCAAAGAAAATTACAGCAGCACCAGCAAGTGGACTATCTGTATTTGACTACGACAACAAGAAAGATTATCGCATATTTTACACTTCAAAAGATGGAAAAATCCTTCTATTTGACAAAGATATGAAACAAATAAAAGAATGGATATTTGACGGAAAGATTAAGGGTTTCTATCAAGACATTCAGCACTTTAGTAAAAACAACAAAGACTATCTAGTCGCAGCATCAAACGATAAATTACACATATTGAACAGAAGAGGAGCAACAAGAGTAGAGACTCCAAACGACATCAAGTATTCAGACAATATTCCCTGCATTGTTGAATCAGAAGTTTATGCAACAAGCGAAAATGGAGATATAATAAAACACAAGCTCAACGGAACTATTGAAAAACTGACAGTTGGCAAATTTTCTAAGGAGCACTATTTTACGGCACTTGAAAATATCAACATGGAAACTGTATTCATAATAACGGAAGGCAGAGTCTTAAAAATATTCAATGCTAAAGGAGAGCAGATAAAACAAGAGAAATATAAAAACGAATTGATAAGTCGACCTAGGGTCTACCGCCTAAAAGACAATAGAAAAATCATTTCTTTTGCAACAAAAGACAACAAAATACATATTATAAATCCTGATGGACAAGAAATTAGCGGCTCTCCATTCATAGGGTTAAAACACTACAACATTGATTATATCGACAGTAAACAAAGTGATTCGTATCTCATAACCAGCAGTGAGAACGCAAAGATAACAATGTATAGGATACAAAATTGAACAGCTATCAAAATAGAAATATATGAAAATTATAGATTTAATAGAGAAAAGAAACAACACCTTATTTTCGTTTGAGCTACTTCCTCCACTAAGAGGAGGCAATGCAGACAAGCTCTACAACACCATAGAAAGTTTGAGTGAATTTAACCCATCATATATAAACATCACTGCACATAGAGACGATTTTGAATATGTGGAAAAAGGCAATGGCATTGTTGAGCGTCGAGTTGTGCGCAAACGTCCCGGCACGGCAGCCATCGCGGCATCTATACAACACAAATATGGTATTCCTGTCGTTCCACACGTCGTGTGCGGCGGGTTCTCAAAGCGCGACACAGAGCTAATGCTCATCGACTTAGGCTTCTTAGGGATAAAAAATGCATTGGCGTTGCGAGGCGATGGGCTTAAGACCGAAACAATTTTTAAAGCAGAGACTGATGGTAACAAGAATGCCAACGAGCTTGTGGAGCAAATTGTAAACCTACGTACCGGAAAATATCTTGATGACGACAAGGCAAGCAACACTCCACTGGATTTTTGTATTGGCGTTGCCGGATATCCCGAAAAACACTTTGAAGCACCAAACCTCGATATAGACATTGATTACTTAAAACAAAAAGTTGACGCTGGGGCTGACTACATAGTAACGCAGATGTTTTTCGACAATCAGGTTTATTTTAACTTTGTAGACAAGTGCCGATCAAATGGAATAACAGTCCCAATAATTCCGGGCATAAAACCGTTAGCACTAAAGAATCAGATTACCGTGCTGCCAAAATTATTCAGTATTGACATACCTAGGGAGCTGTCGAAGGAGGTGTCCAAATGCAATGACAACGAACAAGCAAAGCAGATAGGCACAGAGTGGGCAATAGCTCAAACAAAGGAATTAATAGCTGCAAATGTACCCTCACTCCATATATATACCTACGGATTGTCGGACAATACTAAAGAGATTGTGAAAGCAGTATTCTGAGATTAAAATATTTAATACAAGAGGATAATATTATGAATAAAATTTATGCTTTACTGATGTTTATTGCAACAGCATTTGTTGCATGCCAACCCGAGGATAAATTAGACGACTCCAGCAACAACGGAGGAGGCAATGAGTATCCGAAGTTGGCATTTACAAAGAACATCTTTGACCACTATTATCTATGGTATGAAACTCTGCCCTCTAGTGTTGACTACGGCAGTTACGGAGATACCGATGATGGCGTCAGCAAATGGATTGACGATATCAGATACGAAAAAGACAAATGGAGTTTTGCCATGTCTTATAGCGAGTACATGAATTACTACGTTGGGGGAACAAGTTCCAGCTGGGATGCATTTTTCTTTTATAGCAGCACAAATAGTATGGTGATACCCAATCAAAACAATATTCTGTATGTGCGTGATGTTCAAAAGGAAGGTCCATTCGGTCTTGCAGGATGCAAAAGAGGAGACATGATTGTCAGTATCAACAAAACAAATATCGACAATCTGAGCAACGCTGATATAAATAATCTTTTCAACGATAGAAGCAGTTTAGATTTCGGTTTTTACAAAAATGGCAACATCGAGACCAAGACCATTGCAAAAAGTTCAGGATATAACCTAAACACCGTGCTCAAAGACACAGTTTATAGCATAAATGGGCATAACATAGCCTACTTGGCATTTAGCGAATTTATATCTAAATCCAAAGACGAACTGGGAAGCGTTTTCGCAGAGTTTAAATCGGCAAACGTTTCGGATGTCATACTAGACCTTCGATACAACGGAGGCGGACAAGTCGATGTTGCAGAATACATGTGCAACGTTTTTGCTGGAAATAGTAACAACAGAAAGCTAATGTCCACATCTAGTCACAATGACAAAAACACAGACAGTAATAGTTCCTCGTACTTCAGTTTTGTCGCAAACGGATTAGATTTGAACAGACTCTTTGTAATAACTACAAACCAGACTGCATCAGCCTCGGAACTAGTAATAAACTCACTAAGCCCATACATAAAAGTACTTCTGATAGGCAGCAATACACACGGTAAACCCGTAGGCATGGAGCCTCGATACAGCAAAGATTTAGACTGGCTGGTAGCACCTATCACCTTCTCGGATGTCAATGCCAAAGGAGAAGGCAATTACTTTGACGGCATACCTGTAAACAAAAGTGCGAACGACAATTTCACCGTTGACTGGGGAGATACACGCGACGACTGCATACATCAAGCTCTATACTACATTGAAAACGGCATTTTTGAGGAAGATACTCCCATCGCAAGAAAAAGCACAAACCTCGAGACGAGAACCACCATTGCCACAAGACAAAAGGCTCAAGGAATGATCAAGACAGAGGTTGAGATGGACTAAGAATGTAAAACTAAAAGCAAATACACGCATATTGAAATCCCCTACTCTTGCAGGGGATTTTTTTGTAGAACAACAGATTGCAATCATTTATCATAAACACCAAACACTTCCTCATTCGCTTCATGACAATGATAATTACCCGGCTCCGGCTCAACAAAATCAGCTCCACATTTGCTTACTTCACTTTCAGGAATAATTGTTTTTACAACCATCTCCACTTGTTTTCTCCCCTTGTATAAGGTCAACATTCTTCACTACTAAATCTTTCATAATATTTATGTTTTAATAAAAGTCTTACGATTCAAATGTCGGAGATTCAACCGGCACATGCAAGCGGGTCAGCAACCCTCCTACAGGTTAATTTTACTGAATTACAAAGGCTTACCAAACAGTTAAATTTTCAATAAAGTCTCTATAAATACTAACAATCTTATACTTCTATTACTCTCAAAAATAGATTATCATTATAGTTGCACTAACACATCTATAAATCTTATGAAAAAAATCAGATCCTTTACATACTAAATGTCCGCTAAGAAGCATCCTAAACCGAATAAGCGACAAATGGTCACTACTGATACTTAGCATATTAAGTAACGATAGAATAATGCGATACACTGAATTGAGAAATGCCATCCCTGACATTTCTCAGAAGATACTGTCAAACACATTAAAACGTTTGGAAGAAGACAAATTAGTCAAACGAAAAATGTATAGAGAAATCCCGCCTCGTGTCGAATATTCTCTCACAGAAATAGGCAAAGAGTTTATACCGTCAATAAATATGATGGTCGAATGGGCATTAAAGCATTTTGACAAGACAGGGAAATAATCAGACTGCAACACCTTTTGCTATTCTCCCGCTTTTCTCGTATATTTACCGTCGAAAAATCAAAAGATTAATATCAAAAACGCAAATACGATACTAGACCAAAAGCACAACACATAGCATTAATGGTTTAATATCTAGGGGCTAAAATCGAAAAGAAAGATGAAAAACAAATCATACGAGCAGGGATTAAGTGATATTCCTTTACTTGGAGAAACTATTTCGGAAAATTTAAAAAGAACGGTTGAAAAATTTCCCGACAGGGAGGCCTTAGTTGTCCCCTATCAGAATTATCGAGCGACATATTCGGAATTTTGGGAGCAGATAACACAGGTGTCTAAGGGCTTGCTGGCATATGGCGTAAAAAAAGGCGACAGGGTCGGCATCTGGTCACCAAACCGTTTTGAGTGGGTGCTTATACAATATGCCACAGCCCGCATCGGAGCTATTATGGTGAATGTAAACCCCGCTTACAAAGCGCAAGAGCTAAAATTCGCATTAAAACAGTCAGAGATTAGTCTGCTGATTATGTCCAAAGGTTTTCGCAAGACAAACTACGTTGAAATTCTGAATGAGGTAAGGTCGTCATGCATCAGCCTTAATAGCATATTAGTCATCGACCACGATTGGGAAAAATTAATTACGACAGGTAGCAGGATTACAGACGAGGAGCTAGAGGACATTGAAGCAAGCCTTGAGTTTGACGAGCCTATTAATATTCAATACACAAGCGGCACAACAGGCTTTCCGAAAGGCACTACCCTATCGCATCACAATATATTGAACAACGGATTTTTCATTGGAGAGCGATTGGGCTACACCGAGAATGACCGTGTCTGCATCCCTGTTCCATTGTACCACTGTTTTGGCATGGTTTTGGGCAACATGGCATGCACCACACATGGTTGCTGCATGATCTTTACAGGAGAGGCTTTCGACCCTGCTACTGTACTGCAAACTGTGGAGAACGAAAAAGCGACATCGCTGTATGGCGTTCCTGCAATGTTTATCGCCGAGCTAAACCTCCCCAACATAGACGATTACGATTTTTCGAGTTTGCGTACCGGTATCATGGCAGGGTCTCAATGTCCGGAGTCAGCCATGCGAGATGTACGCACAAAGATGAACATGAAAGAAGTCGAGATATGCTATGGCATGACAGAGACCTCTCCCGTAAGTACACAAACGTTTCTGGACGACAACGAAGAACGCAGATGCAGCACCGTCGGCAAGGTACACCCGCATCTTGAAATAAAAATAATAGATCCCGACACGGGGAAGATAGTACCAAGAAATACCCCGGGTGAATTTTGCACACGAGGCTACTCTGTAATGCTGAAATATTGGGACAATCCAGAAGCTACGGCAATGGTAATCGACGAGGGACGCTGGATGCATACCGGAGATATGGCAGAAATGGACGAGGATGGCTACGTCAAGATTGTCGGACGAATTAAAGATATGATTATCAGAGGAGGAGAGAATATTTCGCCACACGAGATAGAGGAATACCTACGCAATCACAATAAGATATTTGATGTTCAAATAATCGGCGTAGCCGACAAAAAATATGGAGAGCAAGTGATGGCATGGGTAATACTTAAAGAAAACTGCGAGATAACTATCGAAGAACTAACCGCTTACTGCAAGGGACAGATAGCTACATTCAAAATTCCCTTCTATTGGAAGTTTGTCAGCGAGTTTCCAATGACGGTAACAGGCAAAATCCGCAAGGTTGAAATGCGGGAAATAGCGACAAAAGAATTGGGACTGGCGAGCAGCAGAGATTAAGGAGACAACTGAGGTTGAAAGTTTTATTTTAATATCACAGTAGAAAAGCATCAACATCATCAGGAGGTATAATTGAAATATTGATATTCGGATAAGCACATCAAGAAACGACTTTGATTTACGGAACTTAGCATCGGGGGTCCCATTTAGACTTATAAGCATCTAATTTACCATATCTTTCTTCCAAATAGCCAACCTCCTTTTGGTAGCGCACACATTAAAACCACCTGTTACTCCAAATATAATCATAGGAAATATCCCTCATCCTTTCGGATTAGAATAAAGTTTCCCATCAATACTCCAATATCATTAAATTTTTCTACTTGAGAAAAGTTTGCTCCAGTAGATTTGTATACTTTCACACAGTTCTAGTATCAAGTGAACAAATCTGTCCAAACTCATTGTATGAGACTTGCGTTCCAACCTGAAAAACAAAAATCGTATATGGTTTCTTTTTATGCTCCACTCCTTTTTAATGAAGGGTGCCGCAATCGGGGAGATTCTTTGTCGAAGTAGATTGCTTAGTCGCCAGCTCCTCGTAATGACGTTTGTTTATTCGCTGCGATCATCAGAAAATAAAAACAGCTCACATCTTTTTGTCCGATTTGTTGTATTGGTGTGAATATTGTATCTTTGCACTCTAAATACCACGGGGCTGACTGGTTTTGACAGCAAGACGAGGTGGTATGTAAGCACGTCGAGCGTTGTTCGTAGGCTCGTGAAACTGAACGGTCGAACTTTTTTAACTGGCAATAACAATTACGCTCTTGCTGCCTAATCGAATTATAGTAGATTAAGGCTTAATCTTGGCACAAGGTGCTAAGACAGGACGTCTCTCCGATGGACATTCTTCTTTCCGGTCGGGATTAGAGGCGCAGAAATTAGAGGATAGACCCGCGAGAGTCTCGATTGCAGGTCGAAACTTAGAGACTAAGGTTGAATGTTGGTGGCTCTGCGCCGGCAGATACTCGAAAACTTAAACAGAGCTAAGCGTGTAGAAAGCATATGGCTTCCTTGTTTGGACGCGGGTTCGACTCCCGCCAGCTCCACTTTTACATCACATAACTAATTACTATCTAGCGCATTATTATCACCCCACACAATTCACTTTCTTTGCTCAAAATAGAGCTAGATTTATCAAATAATTCTTAAGAAGATAAAAAAGAAAATGATCACTAGATAATTATAAGCAAAGAGTGTTCCATAACTTTTTATATCTTTGTTTTGAACCTGAAGCAGGAGAAAACAATGTTAGAAATAAATAAATCCTTTTAGAATAATTATGACGGTAGATATTCTATTCACGGCAAAGGACGTAGCAGCAAGCGCTGTTGCGGGGAAAACGGCTGTTGTTATTGATGTGCTTCGTGCTAGCAGTGTGATTTGCACTGCTTTGTCGAATGGAGCAAAAAGCGTATATCCTGTGTCATCACCCAACGAAGCTTTTGAGTTGCAAAATAATATGAGGCACAAAGAGACACTCCTGCTCGGTGAGCGTAATGCTTTGCCCATAGATGGTTTTGATTTTGGAAACTCACCACTGCATTTTGGCAGAGAAGCGGTGGAAAGCAAAACATTGATAATGACGACTACCAACGGCACAAGAGCAATTCGTAATGCTAAAAGTGCTGAGTGTTTGTATATTGCTTCTTTTCTAAATTGTGATGCAATAATAAATATTTTGGAGAAACACAATGATATAGTAGTTATTTGCAGTGGGACAGACAATGAGTTTGCTTTGGAAGATTCGCTATGCGCAGGACTTATAGCCTACGAGCTAGGCAGACGGGAGTTTAGACTGAGTGACGCTGCAATAGCTATGGCAAGCCTGTACTCGTCGCACAAGAACGAACTACAAGATTTTGCAAGTCAAGGTAGACACTACCAGCGACTGAGCAGACTGGGTTTACATGATGATTTAGATTATTGCTTCTGTCTAAATGCTCTGGACAATGTGCCACAATTGCATATAGACGGGGCAATACGATAAAAACGACAAAACAGACAACATTTATAGCTCAAATGTTGTTTTATATTTAAGCATCAAATTATAAACAGATGAAACGAGCCATGAAACAAGTCTCACACAGAAGTATGATTATATTGGCGAGATACATGTGGCAACTAAAAAACAAAATATAAACACATGAAAAAAAATATGCAGTATATAATGGTGTTGCTACTTGTAGGATTGAGTTGCAGTACCGCTTCCGCCCAGAAAATGAGTAGAAAAGAAATGAAAGCAGCAAGAAAAGCTGAAAAAATTGCAATGATTGACAGTTTGATTATCAATAAAACATATAGTTTCGAGGCTCAATCGGCACAACCGACGGGTTTTAGAAATATTAATCTATCGAGCTTGTATTCGGTCGATTTTAATGGGGATTCGGTGTGTGTAGACCTACCATATTTTGGAAGAGCCTATTCATCGGCAGGATACGGCGAGGATGGAGGTATACATCTAGACTCTATTACCAACTACGAAATGACTAAGAAAAATGACGGCTCTTATCGTATTACATTCGATGGTAAGGACGACCACAACGAATATAATTTTGATATGATCTCATCCAACGAGGGATTTGCATCATTGAGCATTACGATAACCAACAAATCTCAAATCTCTTTTCAAGGAGTTATCGAGAAGCTGGAAGAAAGATAAACAACGACTTTACAAGTATAAAAGTCGTTGTTTATCAGGTATTATCACCACGCAAATAGGGGTTTGTTGCCCATTAGCTGATTTACAGACTTGCGTACTTCTTGTTTCACGCTGTCCTTGTCATGGTTTGCAAGCACCTTGTCGAACAAATCAACAATTGTTCTTATCTCATCCTCTTTTACACCTCTCGATGTGATTGCAGGTGTTCCCACTCTGATACCCGAAGTCGTGAATGGAGTTCTGCTGTCGAAAGGCACCATATTCTTATTGACTGTTATGTCGGCTTCGCCAAGTACTTTTTCTGCAACCTTTCCCGTCAAGTCAGGATATTTTGAACGCAAGTCAATAAGCATCAGGTGATTATCAGTACCGTCTGAAATTAACTTGTAGCCCTTACTGATAAATGCTTCTGCCATTGCCTTGGCGTTTACCATAACTTGCTTCTGATAGGTTTTGTATTCGGGTTTCAAAGCCTCGCCAAAAGATACAGCTTTGCCGGCAATGACGTGTTCCAAAGGACCGCCTTGCTGTCCGGGAAATACTGCAGAGTCTATTAATGAACCTAGAGTTCTTATTTCTCCTTTCTTAGTGGCTATGCCCCAAGGATTAGGAATATTTTTACCCACAAGGATAACGCCTCCACGTGGACCTCTGAGAGTTTTATGTGTTGTTGATGTAACAATGTGGGCATGTTTTACGGGATTGTTCATCAATCCTGCAGCAATCAAACCTGCCGTATGTGCCATGTCAATCATCAATATTGCTCCTACCTTGTCGGCTATTTGGCGCATTCTAGCAAAATCCCATTCACGGCAGTATGCCGATGCTCCGCCGATGATGAGTTTGGGCTTCTCAGTTGTTGCGATGCGCTCCATTTCGTCGTAATCTATTGTGCCTGTTGCTTCTTGCACATGGTATGCCACGGGATTATAAAGAACACCAGAGTAGTTAACTGGCGAGCCGTGAGTAAGGTGACCGCCGTGCGCAAGGTCTAAGCCCATAAACTTGTCGCCGGGCTTGAGAACAACACTCATGACGGCAGCGTTTGCCTGTGCTCCCGAGTGCGGCTGAACATTGGCATATTCTGCTTCAAACAATTCGCATAAGCGGTCGATCGCAAGTTGTTCAACTTTGTCGACCACCTCACAGCCTCCGTAATACCTTTTCTCAGGATAACCTTCTGCATATTTGTTGGTTAGTACTGACCCCATAGCTTCAAGAACCTGCTCGCTGACATAATTCTCCGAGGCAATAAGTTCAATGCCCATTGTCTGACGTTTCTTTTCTTCTTCTATCAGACTGAATATCTTTTCATCTCTCTGCATTGTATAAATTATTTGATTTATTGTATTTCCACTCCAAATGATATTCCCATCTTGTGTCCTTTATCAATTAAGATATGATCTTTATTGACTAATTTTAATTTACCGCCAACCTCTTCCAAAGGAATACATTTAAGTTGGTTTTTCCGAAATGCTACCATCTGATTATAATTTTCGTTGGCGATACATTCTGCAGCAAAGGCTCCATATTGTGTTGCCAAAACTCTGTCCATTGCAGTGGGAGCACCTCCTCTCTGAGTGTAGCCCAGAACGGTGCAACGAGTTTCAGCATCAATTCTTTTGTCTAGCTGCTTAGCAATGCTATGGACTGCCGAGTCGCTTCCTTCTGTCTTTATGCCCTCTGCCACAACCACTATAGAGTAAGGCTTTTTCTCCTCATAACGCTGATTTATTTTTTCGCAGATTACATCCATGTCGTAGCCCAACTCCGGTAGTAATATTACATCGCCACCACCTGCTATTCCTGCATATAGTGCTATCCAGCCAGCATCGTGCCCCATCACTTCTATGAGCATTACCCTTTGGTGGGAATTGGCAGTAGTATGTAGCCTGTCGATAGCTTCGGTGGCTATGCTGACTGCCGAGTCAAAACCGAAAGTCAGGTCGGTTCCCCAAACGTCATTGTCTATGGTCTTGGGAATACCGATTACATTTAAGCCCTCTTCCGACAGTTTATGGGCGGTCTTCATTGTTCCGTTACCTCCGATACATACCAAGCAGTCGAGCCCAAGCTCATCATAATTCTCTTTTATTTGCGCCGGCTTGTCTATGTGACTATTATTGCCCTTAAATGGTTTCATGCGAGAAGTACCTAAAACGGTGCCTCCTAAGGTTAGAATTCCGGAAAGTTGCTGTGCTGACAGTTTCTCGTAATCCATTTCCAATATTCCTGTATATCCGGCTTTAAAGCCGATAACTTCCATTCCGTATTCTACTATTGCGGTCTTGCCAATTCCTCTGATTGCGGCGTTCAGACCCGGACAGTCCCCTCCGGCAGTCAATATGCCTATTCTTTTCTTTCTTGCCATGTCTTCGTAATTTTATATGCATACAAAGTAAGCAATATTTACCGAACATTCGGCATGCACGAGTAATAATAAATAGTTTATTTTGTACGTGTAATATTTTCAGGCTGTTGTGTTGAATTTTGTGTTTTTTGTCAGAAAATATTTTGAAAAGTGCCGAATCATTGTTATCTTTGCACCGCAATTATGCAGGGCCTATAGCTCAGTTGGTTAGAGCACCTGACTCATAATCAGGGGGTCCCTGGTTCAAGCCCAGGTGGGCCCACAATGAGAGACTTACAATAGTGTAGGTCTCTTTTTTTTTGGGGAGATACTAGATTTTATATCAAATAGTTATTTCAGTGGTACTTCCAGAGCTACAGCTATTCCTAAAAGAGTCAATACGACGAGGTTGGTTCTTCTTGATTCTATTCTGAATATGCTCGTCGCATCAAATTCTCCAATCATCCTTGCAGCTAAATCAATCAGAGACAAGTCCCTTGCCATTCGAGCCATAACACTCTATTCTCTAGAGAGATGAGCAACCATCCTCTAAGTTTTTATAAAAAAATCTTATTGACTTGATATTTATAGCAAGTTTATCAATTCAATTATTGTCATATATTACAACATGAATTATTAACATCTTAAATTTTATTTAGTATGAAACGATTTATTTTGCCTAATATCATGTTTGTCTGCACATTACCTTTCACACTCAGATTTGGTGTAAAAGGAGGAGTAAATCTTGCAACGGCAAAGATGGAAGCTTCGGTATCGAGAGAAGGAGTAATCCTCATGCCTACTTGTTGTCTACATAAATGACAAATAACTTATCTTAATTCACTATCTTTACGCTGATTTTTAATGTAATAACAACTAAATAAGTTCGAAATGGTAATAAAAAATCACTTATTAGTAGGAATACTTCTTTTTTGCGGAGTATTTCTAAGTTGCACAGAACAAGGGCAAAGGAGTGTAACGGCAACTTTCAAAACAGGTCACATCGGAGGTGGGGGCTATATTCCCAATCTCATCCAAGACCAGACTAATCCTGAGATATTATATGCTCGCTCGGATGTGGGCGGAGTGTTTAAGTCCATCAATGGTGGAAAGAACTGGGAAGCGTGCAACAACGGACTTCTGTACAGTCGCGATCACCCGACACGCTCTTTGGCAATAGACCCTAAAAACACACAAATCCTTTATCGCTCAGGGGGAGAACTGAGAGCGCATCAGGCTTTGGGAAACATCTATAAGTCTGTTGATGGAGGAGCTGTTTGGACTTTGCTCACTGACAAGATTGACTTCTTTGGCAATGGTCCTACTCGCATGTGTGGCGAGATGCTGGCTATTCACCCCGACAATAGTAATATAATTCTTGTTGCAGGCTATTCAAAAGGAGTGTGGATAAGCAAGGATGCCGGTAAAACATGGACATGCAAAGGTCTGGAAGGCAAGCGTATAACTTTTCTGAAATTCAACCCTTTTGCGAAAGGACAAATACTTATCGGCACAATGTCCGACCAAGAGCTGCTTGGTGCAGGCAATAATCCGAAGAAATATATTGAGGAACTGATGGACTTTGAGCGTGGCCCTAAGGCAGAGCTTATTGTGAGCGATGATTTGGGAGAGTCCTTCCATACTATTTATGAAACTGAGGCTGCTGGATTTACAGATGCGGTATTTGCAGACAATGGCAAGATAATTCTTGCCGCAACTAGCAAGGGGATTATGAGAGGTAGCAGCGATGGCAAGGAATTTGACTTTGTGTCTGACAAGCAACTGCCTTATGGTACATACTATCAGACTATTGCTGTTTCGCCTGTTGATGGCACCATATTTACATCTCCAAAATTTGGTAAGCCGGCTTGCCCCATACGTTTCTCAAAAGATGATGGTAAAACATGGAACATATACGCTCCTGAGGTGAAACCCGAGAATATGACGGAGTTTCCTAAGCATCTGAGCACTCCGGGGCATTTGGGATCGTCAGTGTCGGCAGTAATGCCCGATTGTAAAGACACAAACGTTTTATACATAATGAATTGGTGGGGAGTTACTAAGACCTACGACCATGGTAAAAACTGGACGGGTCATAATTTTGACGGTTTGGAAATGACCTGTGTCGAACGTGTGGATAAGCATCCATCAAGACCCGATAGAGTTGTTATTTCAATATGCGACCACGGACCTATGATTAGCGATGACAGTGGCGAGCATTATGAAACCATGAAGTTTAATAGAGGACCATCTCGGGCTTTTGGCTTGTCGAAGAATAACCCCGACCTGATAATGTGGTCTGCGGGGCGCGTGCAGCATAATACGGGCACTCCGGTTTATCGTTCTATGGATGACGGAAAAAGCGGGGAAGTAGTATTTAAAAAACAAGCTCAGTCTTTTGTCTCGTCCATCATGGAAGATGAGAAGGTAGCAGGACGTTTTTGGCTGCTTAACGAAGGTAAAGTTAATGATAGCACTGAAGCCGCAGGGGTTTATCGCTCCGACGATTGGGGCAAAACTTGGGAAATAGTTGCAAATCCATATCCCGACTACATAAACAGAGTGCCTTATCATAAAGAATTTATTGAGCAAGACCACAGTACTATTGTACCTTATCAGTTTCGCAACGGCGGTGGCGGAAATAGGCACTTGACAGCAGATGCTGAGAAAGAGGGTGTTATTTATGTTGGAGAGTGGACAGAAGGAATTTGGCGCACTGATGATGCCGGAAAGTCTTGGACGGATATTTCTGAAGGACTTCCATTTGGAGAGGATAAAGAAAATGTTTTGTCGTGCGTGCTTGCAAGTCCTCAAAAATCGGGAGAATTTTATGCAGCCTTTTGGAGAAAAGGTCTATTTCAGACTAAAGATTTCGGTAAAACATGGGAAAAAATTTATCCTAAAGACAACACAGCTTTCAATGCTGTTTCAGTAACAGTGGACAATGATGTGATTGCAGTGGCATGTACCGAAAGTATACACAGCAGCGTGCCATGTCAGCTCCTAATATCCTTTGACAAAGGTAAAACATGGACAGATATTTATGATAAAAAAATGGGAAGTCTTAATTTTATAAATATCGACCTCGATGCCAAAAAACAACGTATCTATGCGGCTACCAACGGCAATGGAGTGTATTATATTGATTATAAGGTAGAATAGCGCATCAAGAAGACTTATAATTATTTTAGTTTTGCGACATTTTTGGATTGTAATCCAAAAATGTCGTTTTTGTAGTGATTCATAATAAAAGACATGATTAATAGAATACTCAGGCAGTGACTAGGGACGAGTAAAGCTCTTATCCTCGTGGGGCCTCGTCAAGTAGAGAACAACGCTTCTACATAATCTGTTTTCAGGTGCAGACGATGTCATATTTCTGAATGGAGATGAAACTGACATACGCCAATTATTTGATAACGTATCTTCAACTAGGCTGAAGGCTATAATAGGGAATAATAAAACAGTTGTGATTGACGAAGCATAAGCGGCAGCACTATTTACACCTCAGATTATTCCACTTAAACATTGCTAAAAGTATATTGAACGCATATATTTTTTTGAGGAGCTGTATTTTATTTCCGATACTTACAGACACACAACAACAATTATACTCTCACAATAACGAGCTAACTAACAGGGAGAAAAACTTATTCTTAGTACAATACAAAAAGAGACCCACATTGTCTGCAAGTCTCTCTTTCTGAATTTTGTCGGGGTACTAGGATTCGAACCTAGGACCCCCTGCTCCCAAAGCAGGTGCGCTAACCGGACTGCGCCACACCCCGTTGATTACTAATTCGGATGCAAAATTACAGTTTTAGACATTAAGTTCCAAATATATTTGAATATTTTATGACATAAAATCTCATACATCTCTATATCGATCTCATTTAAAGAGTCATCAATGGTCTAACAGGGCTTTCTTTGCCATCTGAACAGCTTTGCCTTTTGGAAATTCTTTTATATATCTTTCGTACGCCTGCTTAGTATTATCACTTTTGACATTTTGCCAGCTGATAACATCTATCGCTTCCTTAGCTTTTGCAAGATACTCGCCTTGGGGAAATTTTATTACATACTGCTTCAATACAGCCACATCGAAGTCTCGGGTGGCTGTATCATAAGCCTTTATGTAGAATTGTCTATCGTAAATTTCGTTTATTTTGTCTGAATATTTACTGTCTGTAAAAGTCTCAATAAAAGCCTCGCAAGCATAAACGCTACTGTTCTTCTTTACAAAACGATAGCTCTTAGCCTCTCCCATCGAACTAAATTCCTGGGCAAGAGTTTTGCCATCTTGAGCATAAGCTACAAAAGGTATTATAAGCATCGCTAGAAGCATATATGCCACTCCCCTACTGATTGTTTTTATTTTATTGTTCATTTGTTTATATTTTGATAATTACCGGATTCTCATACATTCGGGTTTTCATATATCAGACTAACAGCTTTTTTTTATTAATGATGAATTGTTTGTGGTCAACAAACGGCCACAAACGCAAAATCTGATGCCCTTTCATTTTCAGCTCTCAATTTTCAACTAATAAAGTTTATTGTCGAAAATCGAACATCTAATATCCAGACTTTCAATTAAATAAAGACCAATGTAGTAAATATTTTACGAATATTCATCATTGTCAGCATAGAAAGATGGTGCTTCTCCTTATTAAACAGAGCACTAGGAGCAAGCACCAAGAATTTTCAAACTAACCTAATATTTTATTTACTAGCAGTTTGAGGCACTGCCCATGTTCCTGTCCAAGATGGCAAGTCTACTCCATTTCCGGCACCATTAGCATCTGCATTTTCTGTAACAGAAATATTTCCTTTAGCTTTAGCAACAGTCATATCAACAAATCTCACATTTGTAAACTTGACATCGTCGGCACTTATTCTAGCTTCCGCATCGTTATCGCCATCATCATAAAACAAATAAGCACCTTTGTTGGCAGTCGCCCCGCCAATAACAAGGTTGTCGACAGACTGCTTTCCTGCACCCTCTTTAAGGTAATATGGTTTTTCGCCACTACCAATAAGTGAAATATTTTTAAGCCTTGCATTTGTCATTGGCACTGCTGAAGCTCCGTTGTCGCCGTTGTTTGAAGCCTCTATCGAAGACTTCAATGCATTCTCTACATACCAATAAGAGCCTGCACCACTAAATCCGTCAGCAAAATCAATTCCATCGTCTTCGCTATCAATAGAAACCAAATATTTCGGATTTACTGTACCTCCAAAAAATTCCAGTCCATCGTCGCCACCTTTGTACGAAGAAACATATTCAACCGTTGTTCCGCTACCTACGCCAAAGAAAGACACTCCATTAAACTCCTTAGTATCAGAATATTTATAACCTGTATATTCAACTCTAAGGTATCTTATTGTTCCCGAATTATCAGCTGAATTGCTACCGCCATAGCTCAAACCTGCAACTTCTGATATGGACGAACCTCCCTCTGCGCCTGCTTTGTTTTGAGGAGCATCACCACAAATTACAAGCCCTCCCCACGACGAGGATTCTTTTGTTTCGCTAGTCATCACAACAGGGTTTTCTGCCGTTCCATTTACAATGATTTTCGCTCCTTTCTCAATAGCGATATACCTAACATTTGGTTTTTCATCACTGACAGGAGTTGCTACAATAGTTGCTCCTGCGCCTATCGTCAGAATAGAGCCTGCAGGAATAACCAAAGCCCCATCAAGTTCATACGTGCTTCCCGCAGCGATTGTAACGCTACCGTCGACTGAATTATTATCATCTCTATCTGTGCAACTTGCCAAAGCTCCTACAAAAAAGATCATTGACAGAAAAAATAAGTTTTTCATCTTGAATAAATAAATTAGTGTGTTGATTAAAATTTATAACTTAATTTAATTTGAAAATCGATACCTCTTTTATACGCTAAGACAGTATAGTCTGCGTCGGTATTACTTTGATACCTTTCTATTGAGGCATCAGTTAGATTTTTGGCAGACAAAGAAACTCCTAGCTTATTAAATTCTGACTTCACAACAAAATCAAGAGTTCCGAATGCCTTATCATACTGATTGCCAACAGCTCCGGCATATCCCAACAGAAACAACCTATCCGACACATATCCGTAGACCAAGGACGCATTGATATTATTCTTACCATCGTTCCACAGCTTTCGGTATCCCAACGAGGCATTAAACACCAAGGGTGCAGCACCCTGCAGCTCATCTTTGTCTTTACTGAAAGAAGATAAATACTTGTTATCACTATCGCCTGCCACTTTGGCATTATCAAGCTCCTGCTCAGTAATCATATAGGTGATATTAGCACCTGCATATATTTTCTGCTGATGGTCATCCCACGCAAGTACATCTTTTTTCACCTCAGCCTCCATCCCTGCAACATAGGCGTAATCACCCGTGTTGGCATAAGTAAAATCATTGGACGCCGATGCCATTACAAACTGATTGACAGGATCTTGTATGTATTTACCAAACACACCCACAGAGATAAGCTCTCCATTCTTAGGAAACATCTCCCATTTTAAGTCTACATTATAGTTTGTTGACGGATACAAATAAGGATTACCCACCGACGACACTGTTATACCTTCAAACTGAAAGGGTGCAGTCTCTTTAAATTGAGGAAGCGTGTAAGTTTGCGACACTGCAAAACGCAGATTTTGATTATCTCGCAATTTATATCTCAATGCCAAACTCGGCAGCAAGGGGTTCTTAACAAAGTCCTCGTTCCCCGTTGCAATAGTAGTTTCATAGTCAACATTTTGCTGTATACCCTCAAACCTCAATCCCACGGTTGCCAAGAGCCTATCATTAATATCATATTCAAAATTGGCAATAGCCGCATGTATCGCCAATTCCCCTCTATACGTAACCGGGCGGTTTAGCTGACCATAAAATGTATACAAATCGAAAGCTCCATTTTGATAATTTGTATTATTGAAGAAAGCATCAACATTCCAAATATCAATACTTGTCGAAGCACTACTATTCACATCATGATTATACTGATACGACTCAAAATCACGATTTTTAATTCTTCCGGAATAGCCAAGCGTTATTTTCCCCCTGTATTTTTTATCTTCTACCACACTCTGTCCGAATGACTTAGACAAAGAGATATTTGCTGCCAACTCATTTTCTTTCAGTTTATGCCAATATCTGTTGTTGTCCGACCTATCATTGACAGATAGGTAATAGTTATTGGAATTATCGTTGCGTATAAGAGTGTTGGTTCTTCTATCGGGGTCGATGTTCAGAATATTGTTGTATGCCAATCCCCAGTCGAGTTCCAAGCCATCGTGTAATTTATGATTTCCGAGAAGTTGATTTACAAATATTGTATTCTGATTAAACTCTCCACGTCGCAGTAGGGCTGTTTCATTGTCAGAAACCACGTCTATTACAAAGCCTTGCAAATTGTCGAGAGTCTGCACACCTGTGTTCAATGCCATAGAATTAAGGCTAAGCGACATTTTATCTGTAGAATAATTCAAATTTAGCATGCCTGTGAGTTGCGATTTATAGCTATAAATTTCACCCGCAAGGTCTTGCCTCATAAAGCCAGAGCCATTAACAGTCCGTTCAATCTTTTCGCTGTAATTATAGTCATTATCAAAAGACAATGAGGCGATTACTCCAAGTGTTCGATTTTTGCTAAGTTCAAACGCATAACCGCCGATAAGACCGAAAGTCATTTCAGGCAACTTGGAATTATCCTGCAAATCCCAGCTAGCACCAAAAGCATCATAGCTAGAAGGGATATTACTGCCTGACGGGACATCATAACTCTGTATTCCCATAAAGTTTGTCCCATCCATCAAATAAAAATTGTCGGCATCGAACATATTGCTATTGTAGCCGCCGCCAAGCTCCACTTGCAGATACTTCCTAGTAGTATTTTTCTTGGATATAAGATTGATATTAGCACCTCCCACATCACCATAAAGGCGTGATGTAAAGACTTTCTCCACTCCTATTTGGTCTATCAAGTCTGTTGACAGCACCGACAAGTCTATGTTCTTGTATTCCGCCTGATTGCTTGGGAGAGGCAAACCGTTGAGGGTAGTAGTATTGTATCTGTCGCCAAGCCCTCTTACATTCAGCGTAGCAGAGCCCTCTTGTTTTGTTATTCCTGTCATTTTTACAACACCTGCCGCCACATCCGACACTCCTTTCTTGGAAAACTCGGCAGCCCCCATCGCTTCAATCGCCACAGAAGCCTCTTTTTGCTCCAAGAGCGTTGCATTCTCAGTATTTCTGCGGCGTGTAGCAGTAACGACAACATTTTCCAAAAGGTTATCTCCGGACGACATCACCACGTCAATATCTACCTGAGCATCTGTATATGGCAGTTTTTTCACCACCTCATCGTAACCTAAATATCTGAATATTATTACTGTATCGCCTTCTTGCAAGGGGATTGAGTATTTTCCGTCCATGTCGGTGATTGCTCCTCTTGCAGTTCCTGCTATAATAATATTTGCAAATGGGAGAGAAACTCGTTCATTGTCAAGCATTTCATACACCACCCCCGACACTACACCCTGGGCATAAGAACCCAAGCCTACCAGCAACAACGCCAGTAGAATAAGTATTTTCTTCATTCTAACAATCCTAGATTAACTAGAGAATAATTATTCCCTTTTATTTATTCTCTGCTAGTTGAGAGCCTTGTTTAATCAATATAATTTTGATACACTTGCCATCTTTGCACTTCTTCAATTTTGTTTCTACCACATCGTAGCCTGCATGGCTGAAACGCACATCACTTTTTGCGATGCTTTCCTTGCTTATCGAAAAATTCCCTTCAGCATCTGTAAATGTGGCATCTGCTGTTCCTGTACAAAGAACCGATGCCAATGCTATTGGCTGCTCCTCGCCATTAACGAGCTCGACAACTTTACCTGTAAGCTGATTTTTCTCGTTGCTTTTTCCAAATGTTACGCCTGAAACTAATAATAAAAGTACTACGGTTAGAATTTGCTTTTTCATTGCTTCTGTTTTTATTTTATTTCTATTTTGTTCTTGTTTACGATGCAAATATCCGATGCAGATATTACAGGATGATTACAAAGCTGTTTCATTTCTGTTACAATAAACAACGTGATGAGGAAACATGGTAATTATTCTCGCCTCCGGCTAAGACATGATGCCGCCCATGGATCAAATGCAGAATCGTTCTAGAATATCTTGCAACAGACGAAGCTCATTGTTGCCATCTACTGTTTAAAGCTAATAATCTTACTAAGCGCTAGGCCCTAAACAAATCAATAGCTCAGCAAAAAATACTATCTTTGCGAGGTTATAATACGACTTATCACACTCAAAAACAAATACATATCTTAACATATGACTAACGACAAAAAATATATGCACCGTGCGTTGCAGCTGGCAAGAAAGGGATTGGGCAGCACCTCTCCAAACCCTCTAGTTGGCAGTGTAATAGTACACAACAACACTATAATAGGCGAGGGTTATCATCACAAAGCCGGAGAAGCGCATGCAGAGGTAAACGCTATCAATTCTGTTGAAAACAAAGAGCTACTAAGACAATCGACTATATACGTTAGTCTCGAACCATGCTCGCATTATGGCAAGACTCCCCCATGTGCCGACTTGATTATTGAACACTGCATACCGAGAGTTGTTATCGCATGCACAGATCCAAATCCTCAGGTGTCTGGCAGAGGCATAGAGAGGCTACGAAATTCGGGCATAAAAGTAGAGGAAGGAGTATGCAAAATAGAAGCCGAATACCTTAACAGACGTTTTTTCACAACAATTAGAAGAGGTCGTCCGTACATAATCCTGAAATGGGCAGAAACCCCTCGTGGCTTTATGGATGAAATTAGGGATAGTGAATCTTACAGTCCGAAATGGCTCACCAATAGATGGGCAAAAATGCTAGTCCATAAGCAAAGAACTGAAGAAGATGCTATAATGGCAGGCACAAACACAATACGACTTGATAATCCGGCACTCACCGCTAGAGAATGGAACGGTATTAACCCCATCAGAGTGCTTGTTGACAGGCACAATATTTTCTCAACAGACATTAAAGTTTTTGATGAAAACGGGGCAAAAGTAATATGTTTCTGCTCCGACAGTAGAGACTTGCCAAAACACATAATTTACGAGAGCATTGCAGAATGCGACAACGAGGAGGAGCTTATGATGCAAACCTTAATTGGGCATGGTATTAACTCTATAATAATTGAAGGTGGCTCGAAATACCTACTTTCATTTATACAGAAAGGGCTGTGGGACGAAGCATTCCGCTACATTGGCGAAACAGAATTTAAAAACGGTGTAAAAGCACCATTTTTAACAAACGAGAGACTCATGCACGTCAACAACATAGACAAAACTAGACTTTATCATTACTGCAATTATGACAACCCGTTTATCTGACACCTAAAACATTAGCTAGCGCAGAACATGATGGGTGCTCATCATGTTCTGCTTCTAAATCAGAAACAACAATCAATCATTCAACAATGGAAATAATTCCGAATCTGAATGTGCGTTCTTTGCCATCTCTCTCATTTTTTCCATTATATCGGGATTTTCCTTTGATATATCATTTTGCTCCTTTTCGTCTTTCGACAGGTCAAAAAGCATTTCCTCCGTCTTATCCTTTATGGCAACGTTGTATTTGACGTATTTCATATCTCCATCAAGCACAGCAATCCTTCCGCCAGACACAGGAAACTCCCAATACAAATAATCATGCTTCTTTTGCTCGCCTTTCCCCTCAAGCACAGGTAGAAATGATATTCCATCTGTTTTGTTTTCTAGTTTTATTCCTGTCATGTCTGCTACGGTGGGCAATATGTCCCAAAATGCCGATACGTGCTTGCTCGTATTTGGACTAAATTTAGCAGGGCAATTCACAATCATTGGCGTTCTTATGCCTCCCTCAAACAAGTCTCTTTTGTAGCCTCGGAGTCCGCCCGTACTATTGAAATAGTTTGGATCTGCTCCACCTTCAAGGTGCGCTCCATTGTCCGAAGTCACGAAGACAATGGTATTCTCTCTTAGTCCCAGCTCATCAAGTTTTGCCACGATATTACCTACATACTCGTCGAAGCAATCTACCATACCGGCAAAGGCTGCATGACATTCTGTTTGTGAACCATAGCCTCCATTTTTGAATCTTTCACCTGCGTCCACACCATTGTATGATTTTTCGGGTTCGAGTTTACCTCTATACTTGGCAACATTTTTTTCTGGGGCAAAAAGTTCAGCATGAGGAATAATTGTAGGATAATACAGGAAGAACGGTTTATCCTTGTTGTCCTCTATAAATTTAAGAGCTTGTTTGTTTATCAATTCAGGCGCATACTGACCTTTATCTTTTCCATCGTTTCCTTCCAGCACCACCGAGTCTTGGTTGTGCCACAAATGATAAGGATAATAGTTATGCCCTATTCTTTGGCAATTATAGCCATAAAACTCATCGAAGCCTTGATTATTAGGATCTCCCTCGCTACGTGGATAACCTAACCCCCACTTGCCAAAAGCTCCCGTAGCATATCCGTGTTGTTTCAAAATTTCGGCTATCGTCAATGTATTTGCAGGGATTGGAGCTTGCCCCTCGGGTCTATGTTCTTTATTCCCTCTGATGTATGAGTGTCCTGTATGCAAGCCCGTCATAAGCACACAACGAGATGGGGCACAAACTGTAGATCCCGAATAATGCCGCGTAAAACGAACACCATTCTTAGCAAGTTTATCTATATTCGGGGTTTGTATTTTGGTTTGCCCATAACATCCCAAGTCTCCATAACCAAGGTCGTCAGCAAGGATAAAAATAATATTGGGTTGCTCAGAGTCAGTTTTTGAATTTATGGAGGTTCTCTTGTCACAAGAACTCATTAAAACAAGACACAATATTGGTAAAAGTATATTTCTCATTGTTATAATAATTGGTTTTCTGCCCAAAGTTATATTATTTAGCCCTCTCTCCAAAAAAAAATAACCCTGAATCAAAAAGAAAATAATAGTAGGCAGACTTCACATATTCTATAATATACTCTCAAACAAATTAAGTAACTTTACCGCTCAAATTTTACAAAAAGTGCAAGAATTTATCGCGAAAGCAAAAAAATCTCTAGAATATATATACTCCCTAAACGAGATTAATGCTATTACAAATATACTACTAGAACACATTGGCATCAGTAAAATCAGTCGTTTTGCTAATCCTATGACAAGACTAGATTCAGAACAAACGGCATGGCTTGACGCTTCATTGGACAAGCTTATAAAACACACTCCGATTCAGCACATAATTGGTTATGTAGACTTTTATGGCACTAAGATATCAGTAAACAAGCACACTCTTATTCCACGCCCTGAGACCGAAGAGTTAGTGGATATAATTGTAAAGAAGTTTAAACATTCCGACACACTAAATGTCCTAGACTTGTGTACAGGTAGTGGCTGCATAGCAATAGCCCTCGCCAAATCTCTCGCCAAGTCAACTGTCGATGCCGTCGACATTTCTGACCAGGCCATAATAATGGCAAAAAAGAATGCCGCACAAAATAAGGTTGACCTTGCATTCAAGACAATAGATTTACTCAAAGCCTCAACGGTAGACTTTGCAGAAAAGAAGTATGACATAATAGTAAGTAATCCGCCGTATATCCCCAACAAGAACAGAGATTTTATTGACAAGAATGTAATGCTGCACGAACCCGAGGTTGCTCTATTTGTGCCAGACACTACCCCAATAATATTCTATGAAAAGATTTCTTTATTAGCAGACGAACTACTAAAGGACAATGGGTTCCTATTCTTCGAAACACATGAAGACTATACAGAACAAGTGGCAAACTACGTGGACAAACATACGAGGCTAAGCTCCAAAATACTCAAGGATCTCTTTGGCAAAAATAGATTTACTATATCTAGCACTTGTCAGCCGTAATAAAAATCAACAAAAACTATATTCCCCACATCACAGATACTATTTTTTGTGTATCTTTGTTCGATGATGCACAACATGTGTATATTCTAAAAAATAAATGTTTGTTATATGAGACGAGACTCTCTTTCTTTCTGGCAATCAACATGGCTTGTAACATTGCGTATACTAATAGGCTGGCATTTTTTGTATGAAGGCATAGTCAAAGTTTTAAACCCTAAATGGACTAGCTTCGGCTACCTAATGGACTCCGGCGGATTTATGTCTGAGCATTTTAAAAGTCTAGCCCAGAACGACAACTTGCTTCCCATAGCAGATTTTTGTGTTGAGTGGGGGCTCATTGTAATAGGAGTTTGTCTTATATTGGGTTTATTTGCAAGGATATTCTCGCTGCTAGGAATAATAATGTTAGCTTTCTTTTATTTATCGCACCCTTCATGCCTTAGCACCAATTATGCAATGCCTAGCGAAGGCTCGTATTTATGGATTGATAAAAATATAATTGAGATTGCGGCACTAGCATTAACAAGCTCATTCCGCACATCAAGAATAATGGGACTTGACGGATTGTTTAACAGAAGAAAAAGATATTGAAGATGTATCAGGAAGATAACAGTAGAAGAAGTGCAATAAAAGCACTCATTTCCATTCCAATATTTGGAGCTATGGCGTACGGAGTGTATAAAAAGAAAGCCCTATACAACAAAAATAACGACTTGGGCAATTCCTTTAAACTAGACACATCATCGCCTACGGTTATGAGCATTCAGCCAAACGGCAAACAAATAAGAATTGGTATTATCGGATTTGGCATAAGAGGCAAACTACTGATGCGAGCAGCAGGATTTGCCGAACCTTCCTTTTTACAGGGACTAATTGACGCAAACAAAAAAAACTCTAAGGACACGAGATATGCAGACTTCAAAGAACAAGATGACCTAAACATTGTTGTCAATGGTGTGTGCGACATCTTTGATATGTATGGTGATGCTGCTGTAAAGGCTGGTGCAAATATCCATAGAGAAGGTATCAATGGGAAGCTTGGTCAAGAACCCAAACGATACAAGCATTATAAAGAGCTACTAGCCGCAGAAGACATTGATGCTGTCATTATAGCGACTCCAGACCATTGGCATGGCACCATGGCATATGATGCCGTAAAAGCAAGAAAGCACGTCTACCTTGAGAAGCCACTGAGCTGGACAGTCCCAGAAACTTTCATGCTAAGAGAAGCAGTAAAGGAGAGCGGCATGGTATTTCAATTGGGACACCAAGGGCGGCAAACAGATAGTTACATCAGAGCTCAGGAGATAATTGAAAAAGATATGTTGGGACATGTATCTCTGATTGAAACTTGCACAAACAGAAACTCGCCGAATGGTGCATGGGTATATCCTATCATTGACGGAGCTAATAGCAATACTATTGACTGGGAGCAGTTCAACGGAGATCCAGATAGAATAAGCGAGTATATGGAATACATGAAAAGCCATAACCTAATGAAGTATGTAGGTCCTGACGAAAGAGAGAAGTTCAGCCTAGAGCGCTTCTTCCGTTGGAGATGCTGGTGGGACTACAGCACCGGACTTAGTGGCGACCTACTTACTCACGAATACGATGCGGTAAATCAGATAATGAATCTGGGCATACCTAGCTCAGTCACCTCGTCTGGAGGCGTTTATTTCTTTAAAGATGGACGTACTGTTCCAGACGTACTAAACACAACTATGGAATTTACCCACAAAGATTTGACATTTTTATATAGCGCTACTCAATCAAACCAACATTATAGAGGCAAGAAGTTTATGGGGCATGACGCCACCATGAAACTGTCAAATAAAATAACAGTAGAGGTTGACCCAAACTCTACAAAATATGCAGAAAAGATAAAAAAGGGAATTATCCGCCCCAACGAGCCTATACTAAACTACAGACCGGGACAAAAAGATGTTGATGCCATAACATCTCCCACAGAACTGTATTTCGCACAGCGCGGCTTAGTTAACTCATATATTAATGGTAAAAAATATGACACTACCCATTTACATATTCGCGAATGGCTAGAATGCATAAGACAAAATAAAACCCCAAGTTGCAATATCGACAGAGGCTTCGAGGAAGCAATATCAGCACACATGGGTACAAGAGCTTATTTAGAAGGTCGGACTAAATACTGGGACGCAGACAAGGAAGAGATTGTATAATGAGAGTCGTAATTCAGCGTGTTTCATCGGCATCGGTGCTTATAAACAAATCTACAAAGCGACAGATTGACAAAGGTTTAGTCTTACTGTTGGGAATTGAAGACACCGACACAATGAGCGACATTGAGTGGCTGGTAGGCAAGATTGTAAACATCCGAATATTCGACGACGAAAACGGAGTTATGAACTTATCTGTCAACGACATAAATGGGAACATTCTACTAATAAGTCAGTTCACATTGTTTGCATCCACAAAGAAAGGAAATCGACCATCATACATCAGAGCGTCTAAACCAGAAGTAGCAATGCCCTTGTACGAACTATTTGTCAAGGAGATAAAAAACAAGATAGCATCGACCGTTGAAACAGGTGAGTTTGGTGCAAATATGGACGTATCGCTAACAAACGACGGTCCGGTGACAATTATCATCGACACAAAGAATAAAGAATAAAACTCATCAATGGGAAATACAGTGGTTTATATGTTTAAAATTTATTTGTAAACAAAACACTGATTTGCAGCATATAAAATAAACAACAAAACAGCAAAAGCACAAAGCCGCTGGCTTGCAGTCTATTGCACAAACACAAGCATATGAAACTTCTACTTTTAAGCAATTCAACAATGAAAGGCGAAGAATATCTGAGATATCCGATGCCTATGATCTCAAATTTTCTTGGCAAACAAACCATGAAAGGAGCGTTTATTCCTTATGCCGGAGTAAGACTATCTTATGACGAGTATGAAAACAAGGTAAAAAACCGCTTCGAAGAGTTGGGACATCAATTAGAGAGCGTGCATAGAAGCTCGTCTCCAATCGATACAGTAAATAATGCCGATTTCATCGTTGTTGGCGGTGGCAACTCTTTTATGCTGCTACACAAGCTATACGAAACAGGACTATTGGACGCTATCAAAAAGAAAGTTGCCAAAGGCGCGCCATACATAGGCTGGAGTGCCGGATCGAATATGGCTTGCCCAACACTCAAAACCACTAACGACATGCCTATAATTCAGCCAAAGTCATTCGACGCTTTGGATTTAATTCCATTCCAAATAAATCCGCACTATACAGAGGAAACTATCGATGGTCACGGCGGAGAGTCAAGGCTAGACAGACTATCCGAGTTTCTTGTCGCAAACCCAGATATGGAAGTGATATGCCTGGAGGAAGGTTGCGCAATCGAAGTTCATAACAACGATATTAAATATCTAGGCAACAAAGACTTGCTAGTCTTAAGCAAAGATGATAAAAGAAAATATTACAAACCATACTCCCTCATTGATGCTGCAATATTATGATTGAAATGCAATGTTTAAGGTTTAAATGTTGTAGGCGTTAAACCGCGCCAATGGTGAATTATCAATATAAATGAAGTAGCCAAATACAAGGTCGTCATTGCGAGCGAAACGTGGCAATGACGACGACTGTTAACCTGATAATTATAGACTGTTGTCTAAAAATAATAAACACATGAGATTATTTACACTTATACTAATGGTATTCATTTTCTCTACATCGGTAAGCTGCGGAGAGAAATCGAAAAAACCGTTTGCCAATATCACTATCGAACAATCAAATAGATTAAAACTAGGCGACTCTCTGAATGCAAATATTAAAGTCAGAAAACGTGGTGGCAACATCGAAAGTGTGAAGGTTTATCTAAACTCTGAGCTTATTAAAGAAACTAAAGACGAGGAGTTTAACATCAACATCGAGAAAATAACAAAACTAGGAACAAATATTATTAGTGTCGACATTATTAAGACCGACGGTAATAAAAATAAGATAAGCCAATACCTGACAGTATTATCAGATGTCACTCCGAAAGAAATAAAATATACAGTCAAACGAGAATTTGACCACAAACGCGAGTTCTACACACAAGGTCTGGAATATTTTAACGGTAACATATTGGAAAGCACCGGCGAACACGGAGAGTCGGGCATATTCCTTATGGACGAGAATGCTAAAAGTATAATGAAGGAGGTAAGGCTGGATGATAAATATTTTGGCGAAGGAATAACAGTGCTTAACAATAGGATTTACCAACTCACATGGCAGTCTAAGAAAGGATTTGTATACAATGCCGACGACATCACGCTTATCGACAGTTTTTCGCTACCATCAAGCGAGGGATGGGGCATTACAAACGATGGTAAACACCTGATAATAAGCGATGGAACAAGTCGCATCTTTTTTCTCTCTCCCGAGGACTTTAAAACACAAAAGTCTATTTCTATTTATAACGATAAAGGACATGTGGAATATCTGAATGAGCTCGAACTCGTTGGCGATAAACTCTACGCCAATGTGTACACGACAAACACAATTTTAAAGATTGATATAAATACAGGACAAGTACTTGCCTATATTGACATGAGCAGACTTGCAAGGCAAATGAAAGGAACTGCCGAATACCCATTGGATGTTCTTAATGGCATTGCGTGGAACAAGGAACAAAGCTCCATGCTTATTACAGGAAAGCGCTGGCCGAAATATTTTGAAGTGGTACTAGCTGAATAATAAAAAAGTGGGTGCCACTTTTGGGGCACCCACTCTCAATAAAGTCTGGTAAATATTTTTCTAAAAGATGTTTGAAACCTGATTAAGAAATCTCACATCATTCTCAAAGAAATGTCTCAAGTCGTTGATGCGATACTTTAACATTGCAATACGCTCTATTCCCATGCCAAAGGCAAATCCGGTGTACTTCTTAGAGTCAATATCACAAGCATCCAACACATTGGGGTCCACCATTCCGCAACCTAATACTTCCAACCAGCCGGTATACTTACACACATTGCACCCTTTGCCTCCGCACAGAGAGCAGCTGACATCCATCTCAGCAGACGGCTCAGTAAATGGGAAATATGAGGGACGTAATCGAATCTTAGTAGTTTCGCCGAAGTATTCCTTTGCAAAATACAACAAGGTCTGCTTCAAGTCGGCAAAGGAAACATTCTCGTCTACATACAAGCCCTCGATTTGGTGAAAAATACAATGAGCACGTGCAGAGATAGCCTCGTTTCTAAATACTCGTCCCGGAAAAATTGCTCTAAACGGTGGGTTAGCATCCTTCATCTCACGTACTTGTACGCTGGAGGTGTGAGTTCGTAACAAAATATTATCTTTCTGACTCACAAAAAACGTATCCTGCATATCACGCGCCGGATGCTCCTCCGGAAAATTCAGGGCTGTAAAAACATGCCAATCATCCTCTATTTCTCTATCTTCGCTTATGACGAAGCCTAAGCGACCAAAAATAGAGCAAATCTCCTTTTTTACCAATGCCAAAGGATGGCGACTGCCAAGCCTCTGTGGCTCACCCGGTCGTGTCAGATCCTCGCCCTCTGAACCAGCCTCTCCTTTCTTAAAGCTTTGACGTAACTCCTCCAACTCAGTAGCAACAAAGGTCTTAAGCTCGTTGAGCTGCTTACCAATCTCTCGCTTCTGATCGTTGGGCACTAATTTGAAATCATCGAAAAGCTCGCTAAGTAACCCTTTCTTACTTAAATACTTAATTCGTAACTCTTCTAGCTCTTCGGCAGATTCAGCTACCCACGCCGACACTTGTGCTTTTATCTCTTCTATTTTTGACTGCATATCATGCTTTCTTTTCCACAAAGATAAACAAAACTATCTAAATATTGAGCCCTACACACATCTACTCGGGCTGTGGATATACTTTAATCAGATCAGGGATGCCGTTTACCCACTTCATACCGAATATATTTTTATAGGTCTCTGTCGTTTTTGCTCTAAACTCTATGTCGTAAGTATTCTTCAGATTAACATGCAGTTTATCTGTCAGGCTCTCCTTTGCGATTACTACAAGAGTGTTGCCATTTAGTGTTAGCTCGCAGCCATAAGAATTAAACTGTCCATCCTCCAGCTCAACAACATAAGCATTTGCAAGACTGATTTCTGTCATGCATTTTATCACCTCGTGGTTGAAATTGTCAATTCCCCATTTCTTCCTCCATGTCTCGTGGGGGTACCTATGCCAATAACTTATAGGTTCGATATATTGCTCTCCTATAATTACTGGTTGTAACTCAGCTTTTCCCGAACCTATAGGAGTTTCCAGATACTGCTCTGCTTCTATGTATGGGTCGGGAGCAAATGAGAACCTGAACCGACCTGTCTCATAATCTATGAGTTGCATAAAAGTTCCTAGCTCGTTCATAGCTAGTTTAAGAAATTCCTCATTCCCTGTAAGCAGATACTGATACCATATTCCGTAGGTCTTCCATGCCGACCATCCGCAAGGCGTATTCATATTTCCGTGCATAAGATTGACGGTATATTGCGACTCCCAAAACCTAAGTGTAGCTCCATACATTCTTGAATCAGGGGTTCTTAGCAAGGTCAGACACTGGTGCTTGTCTGTCAGGTATAAAGAAGCATCAGTATATTCTTTTTTCTTATGCTCCTCTGGTTCTCGCAATGCTGCCAATGCTAGCTGAGTAGCAGAACAGCTTATCATTCCATCTTCAAAGGTCATCTGTCCTTCGGTCTGTACATCATCTTTTCGTTTTGCCAAATCATCCACTGATCTTTTCACCGAATCATAATGTTTTTTGTATATGGGCTTCCAATCCGGATATGCATCAGCCAGCACTTTTGCACTTTCCAAATATTCCATTATATATTTTGCAAGATATATAAATGACGTATAGTGTCTATGTCAGTTATAATAAGCGCCGTCTTCTCTTTGTTTTTTTATCAA
>JBKECW010000027.1:0-5902 GCA_047975005.1 Bacteroidales bacterium
ACTACAAACCAAACATCAGGGTCGTTTACACTTGTCAGCTTGACAGATGTAGGATTATCCGGATCGTCAAACTCTACTGTATAGGGCGAACTCTCAGATATGAGATCTACAAATGGCTCTAGGTGGGTAAAGTAAGACCACTGGTAGCCTGCACCACTTTTTACAATATTCAGATATTGAGCACTCTCGACAGACCCCTCAAAACTTAAATTGTAATTTGCTATATAAGGAGCTTGGAATGTTATTCCATAAAGAGGAGTCCCGTCTGACAATGTAATACTACCAATATATATACCCGGGCTCACTGCTCCATATATAGTGCTGTTTGCATTATAAATTTCAATAAAACTTGTCAGAACCTTATCTGACCTATCCGAAGCATTGTTCATATTCAACAACCACCTTGCTTGATTGAGGTCTATAGGAGGAATAATAATTCGAAGTATCATGCTTCCGTCGCTTGATACAAGATTTTCCTTATTTTGGTCAAAACTGAAATCCTGATAGGTTTTCCCATTTATCTCCGTATCCTCGTATAGCCTTACACCTGTGGATGTGATGACGTACTGGACAGTAAGCAATTTTTCTTCTCCTCCCTCGGTGAATGAGAAAGTAAACCTGCGCGAGGACGATTTGAGTCCGATTTCAGCACCATCTTGCCTAGCCACAAATGAAGCACTAGACAAAAGGGCTACATTTTCCTGAACCTTTGCAATATAGTCAGCAGGACTTCCCGCTAGCTTTATTAAGCGCATTTTCTTACCGTACTTTATACCTCTCACATTGATAGTGTCGCTATTTTCGTTTAACATCAAAAATTCGTAATCTCCACCTTTGGCATTATATTCAGTTCCTGTGGGATTTGCAAAATAATGCATGAATATATTGTAGGTGTCGAAACTCAATACAGGACCTCCGTAGTTTTTTATATCATAAAAGGATGATAAAGGAGAATTGATATTTGCCATCATATCAAACCATACATTAACATTGCCTACATCGTCGAATTTAACAATGTAGGTATAACCGCCATATGCAAAATTGTCGTCAACAAAGTATTCAAAAACCCATCCACTTTCAGACGAGATTAAACTGTTGCTGTACTTCTCAATAGCCTCGCTTTTTCTCTCCGACGCCGATTGATCAAACACATCGTCGTCATTCTGACATGAAAATGTCAGAAGACCAAGTAGTACTAGAATCGGAATGTAATTTATTATCTTTTTCATGGTATTATTCTATTGTAATGTTATCAAGATCCTGTGCATCTAAATTAGCGGTACGGTCTAGAATTTCGCTGCGCAAAGCCTCTATGTCTATTGCCCACATCTCGCTTAGGTAGGAAGACACGATTCCCATTTTCTGATCAATTATAGCTTTGCCGTCATCTCCGGCAGTAGTCATCTTATCTGCCCATGCAGTAGAGTCGTTTGTTATGTAGTGGGCTATTAGCTCTACAAAGTCCTCGTCTGCCTCTTTGCTCGAATAGTCGCTGATAAATCCTGCCTGTAAAGCCTCACCAGCACCCCATGCCCTACTCCAAGAATCACCTACATATTCTGTTGCTGAAATTCGGTCGAAGTCTGTAGTGAAATCTCTGGTTTGATGTAAGATATGCGAAAACTCATGGAAGATTGTGCGGAAGTAATATCTAAACAATAGTTCGGTATTTGTTACATCCAAATTATTGATATTGTAGAGTGTAATCTTCATGCCTCCTTCGGCAGTACCCAGCACCATGGTATTGTCGTTATTGTAGGCAGGAGAACCTACCATCATCAGCATTTTTGGGAAATACTGCTTTAAAAAGTTCTTTGGCGCAACCTCATCGTAAGCATCAAGACATAGGTACTTTACTAAGTTTGCCATTTTTATAGAGTTCTCATAGTTGGCAGGTACCAATGCATAGTCCATGTCTGATTCAATATCATCCCAGCGATAAAGAAACTGTATATTGTAAGGGGCTGTGTAGACGTGTTGAATGTATTTGTCAAAATCATTCTCCACACCTTCGTCAATCGTTATGACACTCTTGGATGTGTCTATATCATCCTCTTGGCATGCCATAAAACTTAGCAGCAGGAAGATGAATATCAATCTGTATAATATATTTTTTTTCATTGTATAAGTTTTATCAATTTAAACTAGCGTGGATTTGGGGTAAGACCTGCCGAAACAACATCCGGAGGAATCTGTAAAGCTCGTCTTGGATCATCAACTCCCAATGTGGCAGTTACGATAGTACTACCGTCCACCTGAACCTGACGCCTAAACACTTCTATGCCATAGCGCTTTATGTCAAACCAACGTAAACCCTCGTGTAGAGTTAAAATCCTACGGCACTGCAACAAGTAATGTATCATGTTTTCTTGAGTACCTGCCTCAACAGCAGATATAGGATTTAGCTTCTTCTTCGAGCTTACCTTGTCGGCAGTTTCGTATTCCATAGAGTTGTAAAGTGCATCCACGTCTGCTGTTGTGGTAGTGGTTGATACATTGAAGAATCCTCCTGTCCACAATTCGAGATCTGCAAGAGCCTCGTCGTATTTTTTTTGCATAATCTTGGCTTCGGCTCTTACCATCAATGTCTCGTCGGTGGTAAATGGGATGCAGACAGTTTTACGATAGCCAATTCCTGCTGTCTTGTCGGTATACTCGAAGTAGTATGGTATCTTATAAAACAAGGTTTTGTCAAGATTTGTAGCACTATACACAAAAGGTCGAAAAACATAATATCCATAACCTATCCCCGTGTTCGACCAAGGCATTGGTGCTTTTAGTGTCTCGTTTGCTACCTGTGCGCTATGAGTAAAACGCGAACCTGAATAGTATGCCCCAAAAATAGACCCTAAGTTGGAACTTGAAGCTAGAGCTAATAAATCAGCAGATTCATTAACGTAGGTCTTTGCGACTTCGCCATTTCGGGGTAAGCCCGCAAGCACTGTCCAGTCTCGTATCTTCGACGAGGGGTTGCTGCCAAGCACCTTAGTGGCATATTTCTCTGCTTTTTCCCAATTACCCATATATAAGTTGAATCGTGCAGCAAAAGCGTAGGCAGCATCACTAGTGAAATGATAAAGAGGAATGTCATATAAATCATCACTGATAAGTGGCAATGCAGCTTCGACATCTGCATTTATCTTTTCGTAAACGTCTGCAACCGTTCCTCTATCATATTTAGGGTTTAAGGTCGTCTCGGATGCTTCCATGTATGGAATCCCTAAATCGCTGCTGCTTGTGCTCGGGTCATAATGTCTGCAAAACATATTCACAAGTACAAAATGTGAGTAGGCTCTAGTAATCAATGCTTCTCCTTTTTCTGCATCTAATCCTTCTTCGCCCAATTCTTTGATGGCTGCTAAAACAGCATTCGAGGACGATATGGCAGAATATGCTTTTTCCCACACTGTTTTCAAATCATCATTATCCTCTTCTGTAATATCCTCCCACATCGCCATTTGGTCGAGTAAACGATATGTGTAAGGGATATCCTCTCCGTCGTCTATGACATTGTCTGTCGAAAGTTCTGCAGCTAGAGCAGGCGTTCCTTCGGGATATGCAGAAATCAATAATTTCTTAATCTTTGACGGACTGTCCAATTCAGCACGATTATCAGGCGTTTCGTCCAGAAACTCGTTGCACGATATCACCGATAAGAGTGTGAATGCTATAATAAATATGTATCTTATATTTTTCATAATCTGTTACCTTTATATTATAATCCTAGTTTTAGAGTAAATGTAAATTGTTTCGGAACAGGCACTGCCACACCTCCGGAATTAAAAAATTCAGGATCCTGACCATTCAACTTACTGTCTGCATAAATCAAAAATAGGTTGGTTGCCTGTAATTTGGCAGAAAGTTTTTTCACTCCTAGGGCATCTGTTATTCTGTCAGAGAAGTCGTATGTTACAGATATCTCCTTCATCCGTACAAAGTCGCCCTTGGCAATGCGGGCACTAGAATAGTTGTATGCATTATAGGCTGTTGCAAGATTATAACTCCCATATTTTTGCTGCTGACGAGCAGTTGCAATAATAGGAACATCCGTATAATCCTCATCTCCGGGACGTACCCACCTGTCTTCAAACTCTTTAGGAAGTGCGGTCATGTCTGTATATTTACTCTTAAATACAGGGTTCAAACGCACTACGTTACCAAACGAGTAAGTAATAAATACATTGAGTTTAATGCCCTTGTAAGAAAAGATATTGCCTAAACTTCCAATGTCTGTAGGATCGGCAGAGCCTGAATATTCAAGAAAATCAATATTATTGCGCTCTTGGAAGTATATGTCGCTAACTGTGACATTACCGTTTTGGTCAAGGAAAGTAGGCAAGCCTTCTTCGTTCAAGCCCATAAATGGTATTGAGAAAATTGAGCGAACCGGATATCCTTCTTTGGCAAAACCAGTGCCTGATACCATATCAATAACACGAGATGTGGTTTCTAATTCGGTAATTTCATTTTTAATCTTAGAATACACTAGATTGGTAGTCCACTTGAAATCACGAGCACTGATATTAATTGAGGTCAACGATATCTCGAAACCGTTAGATTTCATTGAGGCTACGTTTCCATACTTTTGTACCTGTCCTCCTATTCCTTGAGTGGTAACGATACCTATCAAATCAAAGTTATTACGAGCATAAACATCGAAGGTGGCATTTAGCCGATTATTTAGGAAGCCGGCTTCCAATCCGAAATTAAACTCATGTTTTTTCTCATAAGTCAGTTCACTGTTCTCAAGTGCCTTAATATATAAAGCACTTTCCTTTGACCCTGCCGTAGGACGCCATGGGTTACGACTGCGTATGTCTAACAATGAATTACTGACGTTACTAGGACCTCGGTCGGCGGTCAAACTATACGACGCTTTCAGTGTCAAGTGAGAAAGTGTTGGCTTTAGGTTCTCAAAGAAACTCTCTTCGTGAACATTCCAAGCACCGGATATATTCCATGTGGGTAGCCAGCGTGCACTTCGAGAACGCCCCAGCTTGTTAGTTCCTTCATAACGGAGAGTCCCATTGAGCGTATATTTACCTTTGTAAGAATAGGTGGCATTGCCAAAAAAGGCTACATTGCGATAACGAGTGTTTACCATGCTGTAATAAAGCGTGTTTTCTTCTATTCCTTTCTTGAATAACATATAATCGTAAAATGGTAACTCCCCCATAGAATATTGCAGACCGTAACCGGTACTGCTAGTTTGTTTACGGTCGATAGAGTTAATCTCCATTCCTCCAAAGAAATTGACTATGTGTGTGTCGTTAAATACGTCCTTGTATAGAGCTGTTCCTCTAAAGTCGCTTCCATACATGGAATAGTCGGTGCGGGTATATATCCCTCCTTCAGGCAGGACACTTATGGGGAGTGCGTAAGGATCGTCAGGGTCTTTATATAGGAAAGGATTTCTGTCCCTTATTGTAGAGGTTCCCATTGCCCTATAAGCATTTGCCTGATTTGAAAACTCTGTTGCATTATGCTCTTGCGAAGTGGCCTGATATTTTATCGCTCCTAGTGCTGCTAATTCCAGCTTTGAAATAGGCTTCCATTTTAATTCAGCCTGAAACTTAACATCAACCATGTTTATGTCAATATAGTTTTCATTAAGTTCTTGTTTGACATTGAATGGTGCATAGTTGCTTGTGTAATAAGCATCAGGGTCAAGAGCCCTGGAAGAATTCAATGAGTAAGAATAAGGATTTATATCGAAATCGCGCTTCACCTCTCCTGTAACAACGTCGGTAGTCTGAGAAAGTGTACCGGGAGCTTTTTGCTTACGATACGAAGCATTGGTATAGGTGTTCAAAGTCAAGTTCTTCCGAATGTTGAAATTTGAATTAAAATTGGCAGTATAGCGGTTTACGTTGCTTGCCAGTGTCCACCCCGGATCTATCAA
>JBKECW010000028.1:0-6496 GCA_047975005.1 Bacteroidales bacterium
CATGCTCAAATCTAAAGCCAAAAGGTATTGAAACGTAAAATGAACTAACAAAGGACACATTTGGGCTTTTAGGTTTTGAAGATACAATCCATCCTTAAAAGAATACCAAATAAGTAATGACAGCAGATACCCAAATATACTTTTAGAAGGTGCTTAAAAAAATTACAGGAATATATTTGGGTATTTTCAACACTCAAAGATTGTTAATATCGTAATGATTTTATTCACCATAATAATCATCACATTATTAACCACATACAAGTCCCTACAACAATGAAACCTCAATCTTATCGAGCACAATACTGATTACTACGTTCCTCTCGGTCGTCATTGCGAGCGTCAGCGTGGCAATCTGTTCTTTGTTGCAGGAGATTGCTTCGTCGCCAGCTCCTCGCGATGACGTTCGTGTATTTAGTTCTCCTCCAGCTAAAGCAGGAGGCTATTCATTGATTAATGTAATTCGTTAAACTTCAAATAATTAAACAAGGCTATTTGCTTATAGCCTAAAGCGTACTGCATATAGCTATTAGATTTGCTTGTATTTATATCATTACCCTACTTCTAAGTCTTTTCCTCTCACATATACTCCTCAAAGGGTATTTGCAGCTGTATATATCTGGCAATGGGCAAGATATTTATATCCTCAATACTAAGATTAAGGCTAACTCCGAGTAGCCTTATAGGCTTTTCTACGTCTCGGTTTTCCATCAGGAGCTGTTTGGCAATTTGGAAGAAGTCGGAGTCGGCAGTCAGCATTTCATCAAAGCTCTTTGCACGTGTAATCTGAGTAAAATCGGCGTATTTTATTTTTAGTGTTGCCGTTCTGCCTTTGGCATTACTCCGTTTTAGTCGCGTTTGCAATTCTTTGGTAATAAGCAGCAGTCTTTTTTCGAGCTCATTTTCGTCGGATATATCTTCAAAAAAAGTTCGCTCTACACCTATCGACTTCCTAATTCTATTGGCATTAACAGGTCGCTCGTCTACCCCACGTGCAACATCATAAAAGAATGCCCCTCGCTTACCGAAATGCGTAATAAGCTCATCTTTAGTCATTTTCTTCAAATCTCGACCAAATAGAATACCCAAATCATTCATTCGTTTAGCGGTAGCCTTCCCCACTCCAAAGAACTTGTTAATAGGGAGCTGCTCCACATATTCCTCTCCATGCTTTGGTGTGATTACAAACACACCGTTGGGTTTATTCACATCCGAAGCTGTTTTAGCAAGAAATTTGCAATAAGACACTCCCGCCGAAGCTGTCAGACTCAGCTCCTCAAATATCTCTTTTCGTATTCTGTTAGCTATAATCGTTGCCGAAGGTTGATTTATTTTATTCTCCGTAATGTCAAGAAAAGCCTCATCTAAGGACAAAGGTTCGACAATATCGGTATAGCGATGAAAAATATCATGTATTTTGGCAGACACCGATTTATACACATCGAAACGTGGGTAAACCACCTGCAAATTTGGGCATAGAGCTTTTGCACGAATCATAGACATAGCCGAGCGCACGCCATATTTTCTGGCTTCGTAGCTGGCAGCGGCAACCACACTTCTTGCACTTGCTCCACCCACAGCAAGAGGCTTGCCACGCAGCTCGGGATTATCTCTTTGCTCCACTGAAGCAAAAAAGGCATCCATATCGATATGTATAATCTTTCTGTCCACTTTTTCATTTCTGAGTCATCACTGCTGCTATCACTCGTCATTGCAGTACCACGCCCACCAAAACGCTACAGCTTACTAATTACCAAGCTATTCTGCTATTTTGACATCATATTTAGAAGAACAATTTACGAATAAAATCTGAATTCCATACTAAAAATAGACTTGTTAGTACTTACATATTTTATATATTTGCTCGTATAAAATCTGAATTATGGATACAAGATTGGTATTAAAACTTGATAAAACCGTTATTGCACGTGCTAAAGAGTATGCATCAAACAGAAAAATCAGTTTATCCAAATTAGTTGAAAGTTATCTTAACTTCATAATTCATGAACAGGGCGACGAGTTTGAGATTTCTCATTTTGTAAAAAGTATACCTAATGGGACTAACATCCCCTTAGACATCAATTCAAAAGCAATTAGACCTAATGCTTACAGCATATAGCCTAAAGTATGTTACAATGAGATATTTCATAGAACTAGCATATTGCGGCACGGCATACCATGGCTGGCAGATTCAGCCCTCTGCCAAATCTGTGCAAGATACTATCGAGAAGGAGCTGTCTCCCCTACTGCGTGAAGCTAGAAGGATTGTCGGAGCAGGGCGAACCGACACAGGCGTACATGCCTCGTACTATGTTGCACATTTCGACTCACCACAAGAACTAGACAGCAAGCAAATTAAATTCAAGCTAAACTGCATGCTGCCTACAGACATATCCGTTTATAACATTGAGAAAGTAGATGACGATGCGCATGCTCGTTTTGATGCAGTTTCAAGGACATATAATTATTTTATAAACAACACGAAGCATCCTTTTGGCAGGGACCTATTTTGGGATTTTCGACAGGATTTAGACATTGCACTAATGAACGAGGGCTGTTCCTTTCTCGTCGGCACTAAAGACTTTACTAGTTTCAGCAAGTTGCACACTGACGTAAATAACAATATTTGTGAGCTGAGATTTGCAGAATGGAGTAAGACAGAATACGGCTATAAATTTGAGATAAGAGCCAATCGTTTTTTGCGCAACATGGTAAGAGCAATAGTAGGCACACTTGTAGAAGTTGGCTTACAAAAGATACCACCATCGGAAATTAAGGAAATACTAAGCAAAAAAAATCGTAAATTTGCAGGAACATCAGTACCTGCACAAGGTTTATTTCTAAGTGGTATTGAATACCCAAACTTTAAAGTCTAAAGATCCGAAAGTCCAAATATCTGAAAATCTAAAATTAAAAATGAGTACAATAAATATAGGCGACAGGGTAAAATTCTTAAACAGCGTAGGCGGAGGAATAGTGAGAAGCTTTCAATCCAAATCGGTAGCATTGGTGGAGGACGAAGATGGCTTTGAAGTTCCGACCCTCATCAGTGAACTAGTAAAGGATGATAGAGGGAGCTACAGCGAGACACCTCAGCACGACGACACTCGCACAACAGTTTTGCAAAGTCCTCAGAGCCCTCAAACTACTGAGCAAGAGGCGTATGAACCTATCATTATCGAGGGCAACGACAAGCCAAACTTCTTCATAGCATTTGTTCCCACCGACACTAATAATCCTGTGGGCGGAGAGATAGAGCTATTTCTTATCAACGACAGCAACTACACTCTTTTGTTCAATTACAGCAAAAAGCACGACGGCACATTTACATCAGCAGAGTCGGGTGATATAGAGCCAAATACAAAGCTACTTATAGATAGTTACTCACAGAGCGATTTGCCGGATTTTCCAAAATTATATTTTCAGATTATTCCATTTTTATCAGAATCCAAAGAGCTGTCAAGTCCTTTCACTAAGGAGCTGGTGATAAGTCCCGTGAAGTTTTACAAAGAAAGGTCTTACCTTGAGAATGACTTTTTCAACGAAAATGCCATCATTTTCAGTCTGTCAAAAGACCTTGTGGCAGAAGACTTTGACAAAATCACTCAAGATGAATTTCGCAAAGTCATATCACAAAAAGAGCAGACATCTGCGCCCACAAAAGCCGTTAACAAAAGGAAACGTACATCGGAGTTGATAGAGGTTGACTTGCATATCCACGAAATACTCGACGATTTTTCGGCTTTGAGCAATCACGAGATGCTAGAGATTCAGCTTGAACGCTTCAACAGCGAGATGAAGGACGCTATCGCTAACAAAGTCAGAAAGATAGTATTTATTCATGGTGTAGGAGCAGGCAAATTAAAGATGGAAATCCTGAATGAGCTAAAACGCAAATACGCCAAATATTCATATCAAGATGCATCTTTTAAGGAGTACGGCTTTGGAGCAACCATGGTGAATTTAATGAGATAATTAGAGTCCGTCTATAAAGTCCAATATTTGCGTTACGCTCACTTTGCGTATTAGTCATTTACACAAGTAAGCTCCTAATTCACAAAGTTTTGCAAGCCTTGATCTTGAACTTTCTATCTCAGACTCCTGACATCATGGACAAGCACTAATTAGCGCAATTAGCATCATTTTATTTTTAGTTTTAATTGGACAGGAGCGGTCAGCTTGCTTTCATTTCCCAAGCGGTCGAGAGCAGAGACACGAAGTTTATATTTTTTGTTTTTTGCACCTTTCACTTTTTCAAAATCGATACGGCTCTCGCGCGTTATTTTATATATAAACTCAGCATTTTCCTTGTCGAAGTCGGCATCCTCATCGTAAAGATATACGACATAGCTACACTTTTCAGCACTAGGGTTTCTCCATTCTACTGATTTTTTATCACTTTGTGTAATAGCCGGAGCGGCAGGAGCTTCGTCATCAAGCCAGGGCATTAGCGGCTGGAGAACAGGTTTACTCAGCAGTTCTGATTTCAGTGTTTTCTGCAAACCCAATAAGTCTCTATTCAGGTGTTTTGCGCTAAACATTGCAAAACCATCGATGCCGTAGCTGCGAGACTTCTCAATCTGTGCAAGTAGTTCATTAGGATTATCCCAGTCTCTGTTGCTATTGCCCGAGTTAAATTTATACAAGCCCAATCCAAGATAGTAATTTCTGTCGGCACATTGACGTTTCCACCAATCGCTCAGCACATCGAAGCCTGCGTAGGGGTTGCTTCTAGCCCAATATATTTGTACTGCAACGTAATCTAGCCACCCCATTCTGGCCCAGTAAGGCACATCGGCGTATAGGTCGTCGTACAACTGCACTCCACCACGGGTAGCAGACCCCTCCTCGTCGGTAGAGGCATTTCGCCACACACCGAAGGGACTGATACCAAACTTTACATAAGGCTTAATGTTTTTTATGGAGGCGTTTACACTCCTTATAAAGCTATTGATATTAGCTCTTCTCCACTCTGCCAAGTTCAATGATTTATCGCTTCTACTTGCAAATTGCTTGCTATCTCTAAACTCTGCGTCAGCAACAGGATAAGGATAAAAATAATCATCAAAATGGACTCCATCTATGTCATATTTATCGACCACTTCGGATACTATTTTTGTAACATAATCGGAGACTTCTTTTATTCCGGGATTTAGATATTTCTTTCCGCCGTACTCCACTATCCAATCGGGTCTGAACTTCTCTACATGTGCTTGTCCGTGTTCGGACGTCAAGTTCATGGACACCCTGTATGGGTTCATCCATGCATGAAACTCCATATTTCTTTTGTGTGTCTCCTCAATCCAGAAAGCGAGAGGGTCGTAGCCGGGGTCTTTACCTTCCGTTCCTGTGAGATATTTTGACCAAGGAGCAAGTTGCGTTCTGTACAAAGCATCTCCTGCACAACGCACCTGAAATATAACCGTATTGAAATTCATGGTAGCCATTGTATCAAGAATAGCAAGCGCCTCTTGCTTCTGTTGTTCTACAGATAGTCCTGCTTTTGAAGGCCAATCAATATTAGCCACAGTTGCCACCCATAGCCCTCGAAATTCGCGCTTTTGGGAGAATACAGAAGTTGCTACTAATAGAAGTGTTATAAGGATATTTATTCGTTTCATCTGTTTATAATTTATTTTTTAATTGCCACGTGTATCTCGCCAATATAATCATTATCGTATGTGATAACTTGTTCTCATGGCTCGTTTCATCTGTTTATTTTTTTGCAATAAGCTGTAAGCTATAGGCTTTATGCTTTTGCTGTTTTTAATCATCCGTCATTGCGAGCGTAGTGTGGCAGTCTGCTCTTTGTTACAGGAGATTGCTTCGTCGCCAGCTTCTCGCAATGACGTTCGTGTTATCTATAAATCTATTATCTAAACCTCAAACAGCCACCACCTCCCCCTTCTGGTACTTCTTCTTCGCAGAAGGAGTGTTTTTATATCCCCTCCTCGTGGAGGAGGGGTGCCGCAGGCGGGGTGATTTTCATTATTCCTCCAGCTAAAGCAGGAGGCTACTCATCAATTACCATAATTCATTAAACTTCAAGCAATTAAACTCTAAACCATTAAACAATTCAACAGGTCTGTTTGCTTAAAGCGTACGGCATATAGCATTTTTTAATCTTAAACAGTTCAACTATTAAACAAGTAAACCTTGTATTAAATATTACTCACTCTCATAATATCGGCAAAAACTCCGGCAGCGGTTACGGAGTCTCCTGCTCCATATCCTTTTATCTGCAATGGCAGAATATTGTATCTTTCGGTGGTGAATAATATCAGGTTATTGCTATCGGCAATATCATAAAAAGGGTGCGACTCATCGACCTCCACTAGTTCTACCACCCCCTTGCTATCCTCAAACTTAGCAACATAGCGCCATTTCTTACCTTTACTTTCCACCGCACTCCTCTGTTCTTCAAACGTAGAGTCGTATTCTTCGAGGCTTGTCCAGAAGTCTTCAAGGCTGCCGTCAAAAAGCTCTTGAGGAATAAATC
>JBKECW010000029.1:0-17778 GCA_047975005.1 Bacteroidales bacterium
CACTCCCCAAGCAGTACTGATTAAAAGGAGCAGAATGGCAACGAGTTTGTTGTCAATAAGAAATTTGATACATTTGTTAAGCATAACAATTGATAATTAAACAGTTAGACTATAAAAAATAACACACACAATTAGCCGGACAAGCTTATAATCTCTGCCGGATAAACGAGTCTATTGTCTAAAAAATCAAATTATGTATACTTCGTTTAGTTTATGAATATCCCATGTCAGTAAGGGAGGAGGATATTCCTGATAGTTTGGTTTTTCCTGTTCTTGATTTAGAAAAAGATTTGAATAAATATGTGCTAACACAGCAACTAAGAGTTGCTGATTTACAAGAGGTTCAAAGGATATCGGAGTTTCCATAGTTTCCTGCCCTTGTACAAACACAACTTTGTTGGTACAACAATCTTGCTTCTCAATCTTAGAACAATCAGAATGGGAGTCCATAGTTTTTTCTTTCTCCATTCCGCAGACTTCTGCCTTTCCCAACAGAGAGAAGTCCACCATACTGTCTCCACAAAAGTGCATATCAACACCAAACGACAGCGTGGAAAGTACTACCACCACTGCCATACAAAGGGATAATATTTTGTACAACATGGACTTCATGGTCTACAAAAGTACAATAATTTTGCCAATGTAGTATTTTTAGCATGATAGATTTTTTTGATGAGAACAAAGAGCAATGACTATCCCCCTCTAGTCTTAACTTCTTAACGAACTAAGTACTACCCTCTTGTACATTAATGCTAAGTATGCTCCACGTATAAAGAAAAATGACAGCATCGCTATCCACAAGGCATTGTCACCAAACACATTACGCAAAGAGTAATAGAGCGGAAAGAATACTAAGAAGGTAGACAGCAATAGGGTGTTGCGCATAGACTTCGATTTGGTAGCTCCCACGTACACTCCGTCCCACGTAAAGGACATAAAACTAGCAAGAGGAATTAAGGCTATCCATACAGCAAAAGAATATGCCTTTTCTCTCACTGCCACACTTTCTTTCGACGTAAGTAGGTTTATCAAGTCCTTCCCCAAAAAGATATTTATAAGCGTGAAGCCAAGAGTTATGATAACACTCCAAAATACAAGACGTTTTACCACCACCGCAAGCGAGAGACCATCGCCTCTTCCCACATACTTCCCCACCAATGTCTCGCCGGCATAGGCAAGCCCATCCATAAAAAAGGAAAAGAACATCAGAAACTGCAACAACAGAGAGTTGGCAGCCAAAGTTACTTCTCCCTCCGCCGATGACTGTGAGTTAAAAAAAGTAAAAACAGTGATAATACACAGTGTTCGGATAAAAATATCGCCATTAACTCGCATAAAATCAACAAGCTTATCAAGCATCATCACTTGCTTTATACTGAACCACTTAAACACAAATTTATATTTTCGAGTCAGTAGGACTATTGCAAGCAGGAGACCTGCATATTGGGCAATGAGCGTTCCCAAAGCCACTCCGGCAGATTTCATCCCCAAAACCTTGACAAAATAGTAGCTTAAAGCCACATTCGTAACGTTGATACACAAGGCTATGTAAAGCGGATATTTTGAATTTTGCATACCCAAAAACCATCCATTAAAGGCAAAGAGCATAATCGCCGCAGGAGCTGCCCACACCCGTATGCCAAAATATTCGGAGGTGAGTGCTTTGAGCCTCTCAGTACCGTTAAGAAAGTCGAGGCTGACGTTAAGTATGGGATGTTGCAACAGAAGCACTATTAGCCCAATTATAAATGCCACTATAAGAGAACGTTGCAGCGTCGCACTCATATCCTCCTCTCTGTCCCTGCCGTAGGCTTGCGAAGTAAAACCCGAGGTACTCATCCGCAGAAAGCCCGAGCTCCAATAAATCATATTGAAAATAGTAGTCCCGAGCGCAATGGCTCCAAGATATATCTCGCTGTCTATCTTCTGATGACCCATCAGAGCCGTATCTACAAGCCCCAATATAGGAACAGTGATGTTGCTGATGATGTTAGGTATGGTGAGCCTGAATATCTGTTTATCGAAAGACATTCTCTAAAGTAGCTTTTTCCGTTTTAGCAAAAAGGACATTAGCACCTCGTCAAAATTGTCGTGTATATTGGCTTGTACCATGTCTATGCCATACATTGCACACCGAGTGTTCAGCTCTGTATAAAAACTCTCCTGTGTGCTTTTGTAGCTTTTCTTTATCTCCTGCGGCGAGAGCCTCGTAACAGCTCCCGTCTCCAAGTCTACAAACTTGTGCGGCTGATTGCTGAACTCAAAATTCTTCTCCAACTTGTGGTCCGTTACGTGGTAAAGCAAAACTTCATGCTTATTGTACCTGAGATGTTGCAAAGACTCGAAAAGACTGTCTAAATCTGCGCCCTCAGCTATGTCGCTGAATATCACCACTAGAGAGCGCTTATTGATGCTCTCGGCAATGGTGTGTATGGCACTCACCGTATTTGTGTGCCTCTTTAGCGCATATGCCTCCGGCTGTATGATGTTGTTGAGATAATTGTAGAGCATATCAATATGCACAGGCATCAGCGAGGCTTTGACATGATAGTCTATATCTTCGGAAAAAAGTGTCAAACCCACTGCATCACGCTGACGATTAAGAAGATATATCAAGGCGGCAGTGCTATAAACCGAAAATGCCAATTTATTGATTAAGAACTGCTTGCCTTTGCTGTACGGGAAAAGCATGGACGACGAATTGTCTATCACCACCTGACATCGCAGGTTGGTTTCTTCCTCATATTGCTTGACAAAGAGCTTGTCAGAACGTGCAAAGAGCTTCCAGTCGATGTTTTTTGTAGACTCCCCCGGATTATAAAAACGATGCTCAGCAAATTCTACCGAAAAGCCATGAAACGGACTGCGGTGCAAACCAGTGATAAAGCCCTCCACCACTTCCTTAGCAATCAGCTCCATGTGGTCAAACTGCTGAAACTTGCTTATGTCGTTTATATTCTTTAAAGTCATTGACTATCAGTTGATGCACAAAGATACAAAAATGTTTAATCGCTGCGATGTTTAGGGTTTAAAGAAAATCCAGATATCTGTATCGAAAAAACCAATCTCCATTTCAACTGCTTTTTGAATAAGGCTGACGCATGCTTGTTTTGAAAGTGAAATCGTCTGGTATTTCTTTTAAAAAGGACTTGGCTAAACCTCGTAGAGCTCGACAGACAAAACACATCCTTAAGCCCAAAATAAGACCTTTACATTAGTGCAATGTTTACTAAAAAGAAGCAGTTTGTAAAATCCTAATATCTGTTGGAAAGTGGGTTTTCTGCTTAAATACTGGCATATCAATACAATTTAGTTAACTTGCACACAAAAAGAAAGAGCTGTGCACATAAAAAACTCAGACAATCATTATAATACACGGCTTACACGGCGCGAGCGTCGAGCATTGCTGGCATTGTCTGTAGTCATATTAATACTTCTTCTAACAAATATATTTTATAAGAAACTATTTCCAATGCAGCACAAGCCTGACAAGGGCACCATATCCGAAATAAACGCATACCTCGACAGTATGATGATAGCAGAGGAAGAAAGAAACAAACCTGTTTTCTTTGCTTTCGACCCAAACACAATTACGGAAGACTCTATTATGCAACTGAGTGTCAGCAGATATGTAAAGTCTAACATTGTCCGTTATCGCAAAGGTGGCGGCAAGTTCCGCAAGAAAGAAGATTTAAAACGTATTTACGGAATGACCGACTCCATTTATTCTCTACTTGAACCATGGATTGTTATTGACAAGACCATGATGATAGAAACCAAGTCACAACAAACTATCGTAGAGCACCAAGCACCTGAAAACATGAAAGTTTCAAAGGTAGGAACATACACAAATAAAGAAATTAAAGAGGCACAAAAGACCAAAGCATCGGAAAAAGTCTTTGCAAAGGTAGAACTTAACTCTGCCGACACTACTACTCTAAAAACCTTACCGGGCATTGGTAGCAGCTATGCCCGCAGAATTGTAAAATACAGAGAGCTGCTAGGCGGTTATTATTCCGTCGAACAACTAAAAGAGGTTTACGGTATGAGAGATAAATACTATAATCGTTTTGCTCCACACTGCTCCACTGACGTGGACAAAATCAGAAAAATCAATATCAACTTTGCAGATTACCGTGAGCTGATACGCCATCCCTACATTGACAAAGAAATGACAGTAGCCCTTCTCGATTATCGCAATAATAATGGTAGCTTCACATCGCTCGACCAACTTGTTGACGTTAAAGGTTTTGGCAAAACAAAATTTGACATGATAAAGTATTATTTGTCGGTATAACAGATTATCTTTGCAAAACTCACATTATTTAAAATAGTAGATGCTCTAGAAATGGCAAGAGACTTTAAAATATACGCTTTGCTTAGATGCATATCGACTTTAACTGTCGTTATGCTTATTTGTGTAAGCGCCGATACAGCCTATTGCCAAGAGCCTGATACAACTCAACAAAAGATATATTTCAATTGTGTTGTGGAGAATGGCGATACCATACCAATATTCTATTTGAGAGATGTTTATGTATTCCCGCCAGAATTTTATAAGCGAAGGATGCTAGACAAAAAATATTGGCGCACAGTTATGCGTGTCAAGAAAGTACTGCCCTATGCTAAGGATGCGGCAAGACTGCTACGAGAGGTCTCTTTAAAATACGAACACATCGACAATTCGGCTGAAAAACGACAGTACCTTAAGGAGGCCGAAAAAGAAGTAATGAAAGAATATTCCGGCAAGATAAAAAGGCTCAGCAAAAGCGAAGGGCGAATACTATTGAAATTGATAGACAGAGAGACTCATCGTACTTCATATGCCATTATAAAAGACATGAAAAGCGGACGCACTGCATTCATCTGGCAATCAGTGGCAAGGCTTTTTGGACAAGACTTAAAATCAATCTACGACCCCGACGGCACGGACAAAGAATTAGAAGATATAGTAGATTTGGTAGAAAAAGGAGTATTTTAGCACGATGATTGGACTAATAGAAATAAAAGAAATGGAGTTCTATGGGCATCATGGACACTTTGCATTAGAACAAAAGGTGGGGACTCGATTTAGTGTTGATGTTGTTGTCAAAGCCGACTTCTCGGATGCTGCAAATAGCGATAGCCTAAGTGACGCCGTAAATTATATGGCTCTATACCACACTATAAAAGAAGAGATGGAAGGCGAGAGCGTGGCGCTCTTAGAAAAATTAAACAAGCAAATTATCGACAGAATATACCGAGACTATTCGGGAATAAAAGAAGTTAAATTATCAATCTACAAAATTGCTCCGCCAATGGGAGGCAAAATAGGTAAAGTAGGTATAACACTAAGACTATGAATTTTCTTGCACATACGTATTTTGCAGGCGACAACCACAAGAGAATGGTCGGCAGCTTTATTGCCGACAGTATAAAAGGTCGAGACTATAACAGATACCCCAATGACATCAGAGACGGTATTATACTGCACCGCCTGCTAGACTCGTTTATTGACAACAACCCAACTGCCAAGGAATCAGGGAGACTTTTTGCCGAAAAATACAGAAGATATAAAATGGTGGTGGTGGATATTGTTTACGACCATTTTCTGGCAAAGCACTGGGACAAATTCAGAGACATAACTTTACGAGAATACACACACAACATCCATAAAACCCTGTTGTCCAACTTCATTCACATCCCAAACAGGATGAAGATTTGGCTACCTGCATTCATAAGTCGCAAACAGCTGCTCGATTATGCAAGCGAAGCAGGAATAGAAAAGGTCCTTCACAATATGGGTAGGCATACATCCCTCCCCCCGGAGTCGCAATTTGCAATGCGTATTCTTGAAAAACATATCGAAGAATTAGAACAGCAGTTCTTCAATTACATGAAAGAAGCACAAATATACATAACCAAAATTATTGATAAGCCAGAGGATTACATGTAATTCTGGCATTTTAAATTAAAAGAACAAATGAGAAACACAGCACTTACAGTTATTTTATTTTCTTTAATCTTTTATTGCTGTAGCAATGATGTTGAACCCCGCACTTCAAGCCAAGAGCAGGAGGAATTTTCAGCATTTATACAAACTTTTGAAGAAAAGGGCGTACAATTAGAACAATCCTACGATGGTCTTTATTACTATTTCGACAGTTTGGGAAATACAAGCTACCCAGTTGCTGTAGGCGACTCGGTAATAACTCAGTATATCCTATACAACATAGCAAGTGGCTATACCATAGACGGAACCGGCAGCGAGAACACGTTCAATTTTGTTTATAAAGGACACGATGACACAGGTCTTATAAAAGGATTTAATTACTCTATTGGCTTGTCTAGGCTGCACTCTCTCGGGAATTTCATTTTCACTTCTGACTTGGGATACGGCAGTACCGGCTATGGCTATATTGAACCCTACACATCTCTCTATTTCCAAATAAAAATAGTAGACATCTACAGGAATGGCATAAGCCTATCGGAACAGGAACAAATTACAGACTCTCTATCTAGTCGATAAGAAAAAACTGCCCCTTGCAAAAGGGGCAGTTAAACAACAGAATAATACTATCAGCAATATAACTATTGCTTCAAGTTAATCTTTATTTCCTGCTTGCCGCTATTGCCACTTGCACCAACAAGTATAGCACCGGCACCTGCTGCTTCACAGTATTCAAAATCTACTAGTTTGCCTTTTAGACCTGTTTTGATTAGATCCTCTGATAATACTTTAAGATTTGGCACAAAAATGACCGTAGGCTCTTTGCTACTATCATTCTCTTCCCACGAGCAAGTAAATTCGCCCGTCTCAAAATCAAAATGATAATCTAGGAGTTTTCCTGAAACTCTCTGTGGATATGGGCGTACCAAGGCATTCATAAAATATGAGTCCTTGTCCATATCATTATAAAACGACCAATAGGTATTACTAAAGTGGTGTTTTTCCATTATTCTAACTAGCTGACGTGCTGTTTCTACAACTTTTTCTGACTTGCCAAAAAGTGCGCCCCATTCGCCCACTAATACCGGCATATCAAGGCGTTTACCTCCTTCGGCAATACGGTCAAAGATAAACTCAACTCTTTCATAGCTTGGGTTTTCTACTTCTTTAGTGTCCACAACCAAATCATAACCGTGAGCAGCATAAAGCACCTGCGAATCACGGTTGCCGTCGGCTAGAGTAAGAGGCTCAAGGGCTGTGCGCACTCCCATATTGACGAAGTAGTTATGATTTAGGAACAGTATATGTTTAGCATCTACTTCACGTATTGCATCTGCCACTTTTTGGTAGAAAGGCTGTAGTTTTTGAGTTTCAAATATTGTGCTTATATCAGAAGCCGCATCTACCACAGCAGCAAACTTGTCGCGACTGCTAATTATTTTCAGAGCCTCCATGCGCGAGTCCGTCGCTCCCCACATAGCTTCCAGCTCCTCTGCCGATGGTGGCATATTGCCGGTACTCTCTGCATAAACTCTAGCAAAAGACGTTAGCATCATAGGCATCACACGCTGAGCTTCCGATCCCATAAATGGCTCATTCATAATATCGTAACCTATAACAGTTGTGTTTTGGGCATAACGTTCGGCAATGTGTCTCCAAAGATTTGCATAATGGTCTTGCACTCCAATGCTATCGGATGCAGGAGCATTTGCCCAAAAATTGTCGAATGCTGTTTGTACAGCAGGACTTATTAGGTAGGAATCGCTCCACACTTCCCCCTTGTAGTGGGGTTTACCCTCGTCGAGAGTTGCCCATTCCGGTGCGCCGTCGGCATATTTAGCACTGAACAGATCTTGGTGCATATCGAGAAAGACGTAAATATCGTTGTCCTTAGCCCATTGTATGCGTTTATCTATTTCTTGTAAGTACTCCTCGTTGTATTTGCCCGGCTCGGGTTCAAGACCGTCCCAGATAATGCCCAGACGAATACAATTGAAGCCCCATTCTTTGAATTTTTTGAAAATCTCTTCTCCTTGTGGCGGCATATATTTCTCCTCAGGATTTTTGCTGATGAAGTTTATGCCACTGAGTATCACCTGTCTGCCTTGCCCGTCCACGATGGCTTGTCCGTCTACTTGCAAGAAATCGTCTTGTTGTTTCGCTTTAGTGCTGTTGCCGCTACATGAGCTTAGGAAAACTGCAATAAAAGCCAATAAAGAAAATCGTAATAACATCGAAATCATTTTTAAATTTAAAAGTCCACCGGACAAAGTTACTAATCCGGTGGTTTAATCAAAACGCATATACTAATTTTAGGACATCAAAAACTCTTACTTTGCATCGAAAGTAAATTTATATAGATTAGAAGGTTTCTTATAATCAGCAGGATAAGTATTTGGATCAAGAGTCGAAAGCAGAATGCTTACATATATCTTATCTGCTGACACTTCTTCAATGATAATGCGAGTGTCGAAGGTGTTAATTCCAAAAAAAGCACCTTCAGAGAACTCCAACCATGTCGCATTTTTAAACGTTTTGGTTTCCGCTACTGAACCAGCGACATCTGCTCTGACATCAACTGACAAATCGCCTGTTTTTAGAATGTAAGTGCCATTATTAATAGCTGCAAAAGTTGCAATCGCTAAGCCTGTTTCTTCTGAAAATTGTGTCGCTGTCTCTGTTACAGCAGCATAACTCCAGCTGGTCAAAACCTTACCATTCTTTGGAGCAACGGCATATTTGCCACCATCGAAGAATGTAAATTCGTTGTCGTACTCATCCCCAAGACCAAACATTGCTAATGCTCCTCCCGGTGCTAGCTGTATAACCTTCCCGTCAAGGTCATAAACTCCATCATTCGTGTTGCTACTAGTTTGGCTTAAAACCCATGTTTTGCCGTCTGTTGCACTCGGTCCACCTGTCAACAGTTCGTCAATTCCTGCAACAACAGTTACTTTCTTGCTGTCGCTTGCTTCGCCACCATCGCCTTTTGCCGTAACTGTAACAGTATATTCACCCGACTGAGTGTATGTGTGGGTTGCTGTAGCACCGTCACCAATTTCGCCATCGCCAAAATCCCATGTAAATGAATTGGCATCGGAGGCTTGTGTCGAAAAATTCCATGTGTAAGAGTCATTCTCGTCTGCGGAAGCATACATTTGTACTACGGGTGCGCTAGGGTCGCTGCTACTGCAAGATGTAGCAAAAGTTGTTACTGCTAATAGTGCCAACAAGGCATAAATAGTTCTCTTCATTGTATTAATTTTAAAGATTTCATATTATACCATACAGAGGTTTCAGCATACAAGCTTCACTCTGTATAGTACTTTTGATTATTTGTTTTGATTATTGGCTTAATATCAGTCTCTTACATCCCACCAGAGTTTGGTAGTAATAAGGTCTTCGCCTTGTTCTTCGATAGCTTTCAGATAATTCGCATTATTGATATTCATCTCAGAAGAAGGATAGCGAAGTCGGGTGGGCAATACTCCTTTGCTAACTCCCAAATCGTACTTGGGGATTGTGCGTTTGGGAAGACGAGGGTAGCCCGTACGACGGATGTTGCTCCATGCTTCCATTGCATTGGGCATAGCGGCAAGCCACAACTGAGTGCTTATTTGCTCAAATTTCTGCTCTGTACTTCCAACTAATGTAGCATTTGCATTAGACGATAGGTAGTTGTTTATTTCGCTTTCTTCTATATCCCACTGACTAAGGGCGTTACGGATAGTGTTTTTGTACGCTTGCTCGGCATCTTCGGTGGAAATACCGAATAAAGCAGCCTCTGCTCTTAATGCCCAGACTTCGCCGGCACTTAGGAAATAAAGAGGAGCCGCTTTGCCGACAAGATTGTCCGAAGGGTCGGAGATTGTATCCATCCCCCAATTGGGAAGCTCCGCATCGCTCAATCCGTTTGGAAGTCCGACATACCTGCCAAATCTGTTAGGTTTTACAAAAACCGGCAGGCGAGGGTCTTCCAAATCTTTCAATTTGTCAACAATAAAACCGCTCATCTTCCAGTTCCAATAAACATAGTGTTTGTATGTGGGGTTCATCAGTTCTTCCACATCTGAGTTGGAATTCAAGAGTTTTACATCTTGACTATTCTCCTCGATAAGAGGCTTCGCCAGACACTCTTTTATGATCTGTTCTGCAAAGGTTTCGTCGGCAAAACGAATACGCATGGCATAGCGCAAACGTAGAGAGTTTGCAAAGCGCACCCAATTGTCAAGATTATTATCAAAAAATGGATCAGCTCCCGGATATCCGTCTTTTGCATCGGCTGACATAAGCAACTGTGTAACAGCACCCAGCCTCTCTATTGCATTTTTATATATTGTTTCAACGGGGTCGTAGGCGGGATATAATACATTATTCTGTCCCATTCCTCCCTCGAAGTAAGGAATGCTACCATAGGCATCAGACAGCTGTACCAGATTAGCGATAGCGACAAGCTCTGCCATAGCGTAGCGCGTAGGGTTTTCCTTATCTGCGCCTGGGGCAGTCATTCGCATAGCTTCTCTGATAAGTCGTATGGCGTTATAATAGGATTCTTCAAAAACGACTTTGTATTCTACTGAAGTAAAATTGTCGTAGTAACGGTCTACAAAAATGCTATTTGCCTGTCCTGCATACAGTTGTGCATATTGCGTTGTAAAAGGAAACTGCAACCACTTGTAGTTGTTGCCTCTGAGTGTTTGCAGACAAGCATTAGCAAACAGATATTCATCATCAATGTCTGTAACATTGTTAGGACTTGTATTGGTTGTTTCAAAATCGTCGTCGCAAGAACTGACCGCCAAAAGCAAAAGAGCTATAAGCGACCATTTACGTACTGATTTTATTATTGTATGTATTGTCTTCATTTTATTAATTCTTTTGTTGATATAGCTTTTCTAGCTTTATGATTTTAGAAGTTCACTTTTAGATTAAAACCGTAGCTGCTCGTTGATGGGAGCGAAAAGTGTTCTATCCCGTTTCCTGCATTACCACTGCTATATCCTGACTCTGGGTCGAAATGATCCATGGCACGATAAAAGAAGAATAAATTTCTACCTACCAAGGATAGACTGATATTGTTGATAGGGGTGTTGGCAAACCACTGAGATGGCATTTTGTAGCCAAGCACCAGCTCGCGCAAGCGTATATTTGTAGCATCTTGCATCCATTCTGCACCAATTAGTTGATTGTATAGATTATACCAGCGCATGGATGGGTCGATAGCTACTGCATTTGGTTTTCCGTCGACTTCGCTAACTCCCGATTCTACATATCCTCCTGTTCCGGCAGCCCATTCTTCTCGTCCTTCTAAGGTTTCGGCACTTGTGCCAAACAAGCCCATATAGGCTTTACCCCATGAGTATACGTCGCCGCCTTTCTGCATATCTATTAAAAAACTTAATGTCCAATTCTTGTACGAAAACTGATTTGACAGTCCTCCAATCCAATCAGGATTGATATTGCCCATCGCTTTATACTCGCCTGCTTGTGCATATCCATCTTTGTCTATCAGCTTATTTCCAAAAGCATCACGCTTAAAATCTATGGTGTAAATTTCTCCGTAAGGGCGACCCGGACGAGCCTGAATGCTCACACCAAAGTCTTCGGCTAGTTGCAAAAATTCCATGTCTCCGTATAGCTCAACAACCTCGGAGTAGTTTTTAGACCAAGTGAGAACCACATCCCAGTTAAACCCGCTTTTAGTACTCACCGGAGTGCCGTTGACTTGAATTTCGATACCGTTATTTTTGATTTTTCCCGCATTCATCTTGCGAGTGCCGTATCCTGTCGATGGTGCCAAATCGACATTCATAATCTGATTGTCGGAAATACTGTTGTAGTAGGTAAAATCGAAGACCAAACGGTTGTCAAGAAAGACAAGATTTGTTCCGACTTCATACGAGTATGTTTCTTCTGGTTTCAAGTCAAAGTGAGGCAATTGACTGTTTATTCCGGCAAGCGGATAATCGGTTTGAGTCTGAAGAATGTTGTAATATCTGGATATTTGATATGGACTTGTGTCATTACCAACTTTTGCATAAGAAGCACGCAACTTCCCGGAATTCAACCAATCCAAATTTAGATTGAAAGCCTCGGTAAACAAAAAGCTGAGGTTCTCGGAATGGTAGAAATAGGAATTGTTGTTAATTGGAAGAGTCGAAGACCAGTCGTTACGTGCAGTTACATCCAGATAGAGGTAATTTTTATATGAGAAGTTCCCCAGTCCGTAGAGTGAGTAAACTTTCTTTTGAGATTTTGAGGCACCTGTGCCAAAATCTTGATAATTAGAGATATTGTATAGACCGGGAACTTTCATCACTTTACCGCTCTGAGAAATATTACTATATTCATTGTAACGATAATTGCCACCTAGGCTTAGGTTGAATGAAAAATCATCAAATCGCTTGTTGTAAGTACCCAAGAAGTCAGAGTTCCACTCCATAGAGCTATAAGCTCTGTTTTTCATAGTTCCTTTGCCCATATTACCATCAGATGGTTTACCCGGATTTTCGTATGCTTCTGATTTCCCGTTGATATTATCCAACCCGGATCGAAGCATCAAATCGAAATTCTTAAATATATCCCACTTCAGTGAGAACATGCCTTGAAATCTATCCTTTTTGTCGGCATTGTAAATGTTGTCAAGCACCCAATAAGGATTGGCAAAAGTGTTGTCTACCGTCCATTTATTGATATTCCCATCGTCGCCAATGGTGTTGTTCTCCAAAGATGATAGCGAAATATTGCGGGGTAAAATAGCAAGAGCCTGCACCATGTTGGCAGCATCCTCTGCCAATGCAGGACGATTCTCAACTTTCGAGCGAATATAGGTTATCTTAGAGTCAAATTCTATTTTTTCTCCCAGTTTTGAAAATCCCCTCAAGTTTATCGTCTGCCTCGACAGCCCGTTGTTTGGCACTATGCCCTTGGAGTCCTGATTGGTGATAGACGCACGAAAGGAGGTCTTGTCATTACCACCATCAAATGCAACAGTGTTTGTAAAGCTATTACCAAGTCTGAGAAATTCCTTGTAGGGATTGGCTTGTTTAGTCATTACTTCTTCTTCCCCCAGCCAGTTGACCTGAGTCTGTCCATTTATTTTCTCGCCATAACTCCAAATCCACGGATAGTCGTTCATCGGTTTTTGAGGGGTTCCTGTCAGATTGGGATACTGCCCAAATGCTCCCTGAGTGTAGTCATACTGAAAATCAGGTGTTACCATGGGTGTTTCGAGTGATACGCCCGACGACCACGAAATGCCGATACCTTTTCTGTTCTTGCCTTTTTTAGTTGTTATGAGTATTACGCCGTTTGCACCTCGAGAGCCATAGGCTGCGGCTGCTCCTGCGCCTTTCAAAACACTCATCGACTCAATGTCTTCGGGGTTTAGGTCGGCAAGGGCATCACCTCCGTCTCGACCTCCCCAGCGACCTGCACCGCCATATCCAGCATCCATCGGAATACCGTCGATAACAAATAAGGGGCGGTTGTTGCCGGTAATCGAGGACACACCACGCAGAACAACCCTCGAAGAGCCATCAACACCTGTCGGCGATTTGGTGATTTGTAGTCCCGACACCTTTCCTGCAAGCGAGTTGATGGGGTTGTTTTCTTTTGCGTCGTTTATTTCGTCAGCACCTACCTGAGTTACGGAATATCCTAAAGAATTTTTATCACGTTCGATGTTCAGTGCTGTAATTACCACTTCGCCAATATCCTGAACGTCCTCGCCTAATACTACATTCAGTACAGTCTTTCCGGCGACACTCACTTCCTGAGCTTGGAAGCCGATAAAAGAGAAAACGAGAGTAGTGTTATTCTTGTCTACCGATATAGAGAATTTTCCGTCTATATCGGTAATAGCAGCTTTTATCGTGCCTTTAATCACTACACTTGCACCAGTTATTGGTTCTCCGCTTCCATCAGTTACAGTTCCTGTTACGGTTTTCTTTTCCTGTTCCTGTATTGATTTTTCTGATGTTTCAAGAGATACGGGTACTTTTGCATTTTTGTCTTTGAGTATTACGATTTGACGGTCGTAAACCTTGTAGGTGTTGCTTGTCCCTTTAAAAACTTGATCCAGAATTTGTTTGACAGTCTTGTTTTCAGCTCTTACACTAACTTTTCTGTCCAAGTCTACAACATTCTCATCGTAAAGGAGTATAAATTCGCTGCTCTCTTCAATTTGGTCAAACACTTCTTTGACGCTAGAGTTTAACACATTGAGCGTGAGTTTTGTCTCTTGAGAGTAGCTGTTCCCTGTGGCCGATACCGTCAGCCACGATAGCAGTATAACTGCCAGTAACTTTGTTTTTAGAAAGATTTTTTCTGTAGAATTTCCTATACAAACAAAATTTTGTCTGTTTTTTTTCATATTTTTACAGTGTTAGAATTAATTTAATTTTACGTCACAGAGAGTCGACAAACTGGCGGGTTTTTCGGCTCTCGCTTTTTCACTTCATATTTTCACCTCTTATTTTTTATTAATTAGTATTTGATTATTGTTAGTTTCATAACTAATCTGAGCAACGTCAGACAAGGCTTTCATAACATCTTCCAATGAGCTTTTCAGGTCGAGTTTACCCGAGATTTTTCTGTTGGAAGCAAAAAAATCGGGAGCAGTTACAAACTTAACGTTGTAATAGCGCTCCAACTTTGCAAATACCGCATTCAGCGGTTGCTTGGTAAACTGAAACCAGCCTTCTGTCCATGCCACATAAACATCGGCATTGGGTTCGTCTACAACAGCTATTTTTTCCTTGTCTTTGCTGAATATTGCCTTTTGTAAAGGCTTTAACACCACACTTTTTGAGCTTAATCCAAGACCTGTATTCTTGGCAAGTTCTACTTTCCCTTCAATCAGAACAGTCTCGACACTCTCATCTCCGGGATATGCAGACACATTAAAATGCGTCCCCAGCACCCTAATATCCAGACTATTAACATTAACAACAAAGGGATGTTCTGTATTTTTTGTTACCTTAAAACAGGCTTCGCCTTCAAGGAAGACCTTGCGGGTCTTTTCCGAAAATTTAGAAGGAAAAGCAAGTCGACTCCCGGCATTCAACCACACTTTTGTTCCGTCGGCAAGTTCTAACACAGAACTCTTACCATAAGGAACAAAGACCTCGTTCATATTGTTCTCCTCAGTGTTTGCTGCGCTATTCTTTGTCAAATCAATAGTTTGCTCTTCGTTGATTATAATCTCATTCTCAGCGTTTATGGAAATAGTTGATTTATTTTTATTAAGTATGACCTCCTCTCCATCAGCCAGTACTATCCTTGCTTCGCCATGGCCGTCTGTTAAACCAGAAGATGCAAAATGATATTCCGAGCCAGCACTACCAAATTTAATAAATCCAAATATGCCGACAGAAATTATCAATAGAATTGACGCTGCAACAGCAAATAGTTTCCGCAATTGTACTGAGTGAGCTTTCTTCTTGTGCGCCTGCCCAAACTGCTCAATATTGCGCCATATCCTTAATACCTCGTCTTCGGAGAGAATATCGTAAGTGTCTTGCAAAGTCAAAATAAGCCTGCGGGCTTCCTCCACTCTCTCCTTCATTTCGGGATACTCGTCCAGAAAAGCTTGCCACTTGTCCTTGTCTCGACCTTTCAAGACCCAAGCTACAAACACCTTGTTGTCAAGAAGTTCTTCTATGGTATATTTCAGATATTCTTTATTCATATTTTGTACTTGCAGACATTTTATACTGCCTGCCTCATACATAGAAAGCAAGAAAGCATCGTTTTGTGGACATAAACTTGATTATTTTTTTTGTTTTACTTAATATTGTAGTAATAATCACCGCTCAACAAGTAACTTTTTTATATCCTAACAGTTAAAAAACATCCTTCTCGTCGGACATTCTTGATTATATCTTTCGGAGAAAATGCAAGAAGAATATGTCCGACAGTTTGTTTTATTTTCCTTTCGATTCGTTGATGAATATAAGATTTATGAGAGTCAATATCTTCTAATTTTAAATTCAAAAGCTCCGAAGGTCCTAGACCTCCACCATATAGGAGAGAAAGAGTTGCTTTGTGCTTTAAGTTTTCTGTTGACTCCAACATTCTGTTAACCTGTTCTTTCGCCAGATATGTAGGCAATCTTTGTTCTTGTCGCTTAGGGCACAGCCTAGAAAGATTAATTTGTCTATTAAAAATCAGAGCATAAAATTTAGCTATTGAGAATAAACATTGCTTTTGATAGGAGGCACTATTTTTTTTCTTTTACCAGCCGAATAATATATTTTTCAACAAGTTCAGCCGTGATGTTTTTAGGGTCGTATTTTTTTAACATCTCTAGAAAAAAACTTACACAGTTCACATAAGTCTTAACACTATTTGGACTATACCGTTGTGCAGTAAGATTCTGTCGGAAAGTGTCAATATACGATTCCACAAATATTAGTTTATCCAATTATTTTTTATTGCTTAAATGGCACTAAATAAGTGACACTAATTTGATTACAAATCAAGATGTAAAATTGACAAACGAATATTATAATAAAAAAAATAAACGTAATTACGTATATTTGGGTGTTAGCAATAAGCTAAAAACCGAAGAAATGAGCATTTACAATATATCGGAAACTGGTGTAATTGAAGAAGTTCAAAGAACAAGTTTTCAAGAAAATGGAATTTTAGAAAGAAATAATCTTCAAGCATATTTAAGAGATAAAATTGATGTTATTTCTCCTGACACTTTGGTAATATCTGAATAATTCTCAGAGTGGAATGAAAGCAAAAGAAGAATAGATTTGTTGGGGGTTGATAAAGATGCCAATTTGATTGTAATCGAACTCAAAAGAACAGAAACAGGAGATTATATGGAATTGCAAGCATTAAGATATGCTTCTATGATATCAACAATGAGTTTTGAGAGATGTGTTTCTATTTATCAAAAATACATTGACAGCCGTGACTTAAATATAAATGCAGAAGAAGAATTAATGTTCTTTTTAGATTGGGATATTCCTGTTGAAGAGGATTTTGCTCTTGACGTAAAATTAGTTTTTGCTTCTGCTGATTTCTCTAAAGAATTGACTTCTTCTGTTTTGTGGCTAATTGACAAAGGAACTGATATAAAATGTGTTAAGCTGACACCATATAAACATAAGGAAGATTTATTGTTAGATGTTTCTCAAATAATACCACTTCCTGAGTCAGAAGACTATTTAATTAAAATCAAAGAAAAAAATGAGGAAAGAAGAAAAGTAATTGAATCAAAAAGAGTCATTTTGTTAAAGAAAATGAGATTCTTGTAAGCTCGGACAATATTGAATTTGCAGTTTCGACAGAATGGGGAATTGGAAACATAAATAGAATTATGGAATTTGCAATTAAGGCAGGATTCCAGATTGAACAAAAATAATTATTGCTAACAATATTTAAAAACGCATCAACGCCATCACAAATACTGTATCTGCCAACAGCGGAACCACCGAACCTAAAAAAAATAGTAGCTACTACCCTTTTAAAGCACTTCGAGTTAAGAACAGCATTTTTCCAGCAATAAAGCGAGCTGTCAAATTAGAGTTTAGCTCAAACCTAGCGATAAAACGCCGTATACGCCTCAAATTAGAGTCGACGTGACAGCCTCTCAAAATCAACAATTTGCACCTTACACAGGGCTATAACAAACAAGCCTATGAGTTTTATTCTAGCAACATTTATAATCCCTGCAAATTGAACTTGCAAAACTTCATACAAGTTAGTATCTTTACACTCGCGTTGGTTTCTTTCTTCATGTCTTAGCAAACGAGCAGATATTCCTATAAGACACGGAAGACCAATATTTTACCCAGACGGCGAAGATCTTTAATATAGTTAACATTTAAGTA
>JBKECW010000001.1:0-18929 GCA_047975005.1 Bacteroidales bacterium
GAAGCCCCTTCGCTCCATGCCTCTGAACCATGTCATTTGGCGTTTTGCAAACTGGTGAATAGCGATTTCTAGTTTCTCTTCCATCTCTTGCTTGCTGATTACGCCTGTTACATAGAGAGTTATAAACTTATATTCCAGCCCGTAGTAGATTAGTGTCTCGGGCTTTATTCCTGATTTTAGCAGGCTTTCCACTTCGGTGGTCATGCCTTCCTTAAATCGACGTTGCAGCCGTTCAGTAATTCTCTTACGACGCTGCTCTCTGTCGTATTTTATCCCGACAATCAGACTGTTTACTTTTGGAATATCGCTAACATCGGTGGGATGCTTGGCGTAGTACTCCTCAATTTCTATTGCTCTGATTACTCTGCGGTGGCTTTCAATATCTGTTTTGTTGTGTAGGTCTGATTTGTATTGCTTCAGAAGTTCTACAAGCTCATCTAAAGGCTTGCTCTTAAGTCTTGCCCTTAGTTCTTTGTCGGCAGGAACATCCAGCAGCTTGTAATTATTTAAAATCGACTCCACATATAGTCCGCTACCTCCGCACAGCACTACCTGCTTCCCCCGGCTTTTTATGTTTTTGTATGCTTCCGCAAAATCTTGTTGATATTCAAAAATATTGTATTCATGTCCGGGTTCTGTAATGTCTATAAGGTGATAGGGAATTTGCCTGCCATTGACCTCATAGTCTTCATAGTCCTTGCCCGTGCCTAAATCCATACCTCTGTACACTTGACGAGAATCGGCAGATATGACCTCGCCGTCAATGGCGTCGGCAAGTAGAGCCGCTACTCTTGTTTTGCTCGATGCCGTTGCTCCTATAATGCTGATAAGGTCGTATTTACTTTGCATGCTGATTCTTAGTGTTATCATCTTCAAGTAGATGTAAGAAAAGAGCTCCTCGTTCTGTTATCCTGAACCTTTGTTTTGGGTGATTTGGTTTCTCAGGAATTGTATGTTCTAATAATTTGTGAGAGTGAAGTTTGGATATTGTTCTGTTTAAGTGCCCTGATACTTTTTTAAGATCCAATGCTTTTGCGAGTTCTGCTCGTGATAGAGGGGAGCTTTGTAGTTTAATCAATATCAAACTGAAGAGAGTTTTGTCTTTTCGCTCTTGCCCTAGCTCTTGCCCTAAGTCTTGCCCTAAGTCTTGCCCTAGCTCTTGCCCTAAGTCTTGCCCTAGCTCTTGCCCTAGCTCTTGCTGAATTTTATGATTGGATTTTATGAACTGTACCTGAAATGAAAGACCAACCTCTTGCCACTTAAATTCTATGTCGGGGTAGTCTTCTAGCTCCTTAGCTATGAGTTTCAGCCCATTGCCCCATTGGTCTATTATCCCTAAGTGTTTGAAAACCGGTGCTATTGTTTTATTGCGAGCATCAGACTGACGACTAATCATGCTTCCATAATCAATGCTAGGAGGTAAAAGCCCCGGACTCGTGATTTCCACGATATTGTCGTATACTGCCACTTTTACATCTTTGCCTGTTAGTGAATAGTCCCGATGTACTATTGCATTTCGGATTACCTCTCTTATGGCATTGACAGGATATTCCCAACGAGAAACAGTGTAAACTCCTTTTACACTGGCTCCTTTGTTGATGTGTCTTAATACGAAATTATAGGCTTCTTCTGCCTGAATAGATATATTGGTAAGTATGCTTTTCTGGTCTATAAATTCTTCGGAACTAACACCTTTAAAACGTGCGCATTCTACTTTTGCAAAATGAAATAGAGAGTTGCGGAGTTCATCATCCGATAATAATATAAGTGCCCGAGTTGGATAGAAAGTCTTGTTGAGTTCCTTTATTAAATCAAGTTTTTGCAGAGCTTCTCTATCAAGCTTTTCATGCGTTTTCTCTATGAAAGTTTCGGAAAAGGTGCTAATGTCTAGGTCGTCTACTGATTTTTCTATTACAACTTCATTGTCGAATGATACATTCTGTTTTCTGCGTTCTAGTTCGGCTAAAATAGATTCGTCAGCAAGTCTGTTTGATGAACCTACTCGTATATATGTACCTTTATGTTTGCCTTTTTCTTTTAGATAATATGGTGGAGTACTGCCTCTGTATATTGATATCTTTATTAACGCTTTGTCATCAACATTTATAAAAGATATATCGGGCAATATTCCTGGATAACATTTGTCGTGTATGAAATTGCTAATTTGCTCCTCAAGCTTGACTAGTTCTTCTTCCGGGACTCCAACAATCTTGCGAGGTGAATCTTTTATGCCAATGTAAATATCTCCGCCAGCATCGTTGGCAAAGGCTATGACGGTTTTTGATAGGTCGGAGCTCTTTGGCATTGATTCCTTAAATTCAAGCCTACGACCTTCGCTTTGATTGATTATTTTATGAATATCCATGCTAAAAAGATAATTATTCGAGCTGCTCTCCTACAAACGTAATGAATTTAGTTAGATGTTGCAAGAAGAATAACTTTTGCACTCTACTTATAATTCAAATTTAAGGGTATCATTCTTTCTATCAGTTCGATGGAGCAGCCTTTGCGCTTGGCATAGTCTTCCACTTGGTCTTGCCCTATTTTGTCGATGCCGAAATAGTGCGACTCGGGGTGGGCAAAGTAAAATCCGCTCACTGCTGCTGTGGGTATCATCGAGAAATTCTCTGTGAGTTTTATGCCGACGGCGGCGTTTTGTAGCAGTTCAAACAGCTTGCCTTTCTCAGAATGTTCGGGGCATGCGGGATAGCCTACTGCCGGACGGATGCCGCAATATTTACTTTTGAACAGCTCGTCTAAATTCAATGCTTCGTCAGATGCATATCCCCAATATTCTTTCCTCACTTGAAGATGTAGCAGCTCGGCAAAAGCTTCTGCCAATCTGTCGGCAACGCTTTCGGCAAGTATTGCTTTGTAGTCGTTGTTGTCGGCTTTTAGCTCTTTCACCCATTCTTCGAGTCCTAGCCCTGTCGTTAGTGCAAAAGTTCCCAGGTAGTCGGTGTGTGCCGAACCTTTGGGGAGTATATAGTCTGATAAACAGTAGTTTGGCACTCCGTCCTTACGTTCCGTTTGTTGGCGGATATGATTGAATATGCAGAGGGGCGTGTCTTCATCATTTTCGTATAGGATAATGTCGTCGCCTTGTGAATATGCTTTCCAGAAGCCTAACGATGCGTTGGCTCTTAGACGTTTAGTGCTGATTATTTCATCGAGAAGACTGTTGGCATCATTGAAAAGACTTGTTGCCGACTCTCCGTACTTCTCGTCTTGCAGGATGTTGGGATATTTGCCTTTCATATCCCATGCGTGGAACAAGAAAGACCAATCGATATAGGGTCTGATTTCTTCAATCGGAAAGTCTAAAATGTGTTTATATCCCAAGAAAGCAGGGGCTTTGTCGACCTTGTAATCATCGGTAATCTTAAAGCTGTTTTTTCTTGCATCTTCTATACTTATGTAGTTCCTTGTCTTTTTACTATTTTGAGCTTTGCGGATAGCCTCATAATCTTCGTCGAGTTTTTTAAAGAAATCTACATCTTTACTGATTATAGAACTGACTAGGGATGGCGCTAGCGAGGCATCTTTAACGTATATGACGGAGCCTGAGCGTTCAGGTGCAATCTTAACAGCGGTATGTACCTTTGAAGTTGTGGCTCCACCTATCAGTAGAGGTGTGTCCATTCCTCGTTCTTCCATGCCTTTTGCCACGTGCACCATTTCCTCAAGCGATGGTGTAATAAGTCCGCTGAGTCCTATTATGTCAACATTTTGCTTGATAGCCTCGTCGAGTATTTGTTCCATTGGTATCATCACGCCCAAGTCGATAACTTCGTAGTTGTTGCAGGCAAGTATCACGCCTGCTATGTTCTTGCCAATATCATGAACATCGCCTTTTACTGTGGCAAGCAGAATTTTCTTGCGCTTGTCCTTGCCACTTCCGGTTTGCTTCGACTGTTCCTCGATGATGGGTAAAATCTTGGCAACAGCTTTTTTCATTACTCTTGCAGATTTAATTACTTGAGGGAGAAACATTTTGCCATCTCCGAAGAGTTCGCCTACTACATTCATTCCGTCCATCAGAGGACCTTCGATTATGGTTAGGGCAGGGGAGTATGCAGATAGAGCTTCGTCCATGTCTGCATCGACGTAACTGTCAATGCCTTTCACCAACGAGTGTTCAATGCGTTTTTTTAGAGGATATTCGCGCCACTCCTCGGTTCTTTCGGTCTTTGTGTTTTCGGTCTTTAAGGTTGAAGCATAGTCTATCAATCTTTCGGTGGCGTCGGGGCGCTTATTTAGAACCAAATCTTCTGTCAGTTCGAGTAGTTTGGGATCAATTTCGTCGTATATCTGCAACATGCCAGGATTTACTATTCCCATGTCCAAGCCTGCTTTGATGGAGTGGAACAGGAATACTGAGTGAATAGCCTCTCTTACAAGGTTATTGCCTCTGAATGAGAATGATATGTTGCTAACGCCACCGCTAGTTTTGGCATGAGGTAGATTTTCTTTTATCCATCTTATGGTTCTAATAAAATCTACAGCATAGTTGTTGTGTTCTTCTAATCCCGTTCCGATTGACAGGATATTGGGGTCGAATATGATATCTCGTGCTTCAATACCGACCTTGTTTACAAGTATGTCGTAGGCTCTAGCGCAAATCTCAATACGTCGTTCGTAAGTGTCTGCCTGTCCTTTTTCGTCGAATGCCATAACCACCATGGCTGCTCCATACATCTTGACAGCTCTTGCCTGTTTTATAAATGCATCTTCTCCCTCTTTCAGCGAGATGGAGTTGACCAAAGACTTGCCCTGTATGCATTTCAGCCCTGCCTCTATAACTTCCCACTTTGAAGAATCTACCATAATGGGCAGGCGGGCAATGTCGGGGTCGGCAAGCATGAGGTTTAGGAAAGTTACCATCTCAGTCTTGCTCTCCAACATTGCATCGTCCATGTTGACGTCGAGGATTTGCGCGCCGTCGTCTACCTGCTGTCTTGCAATTGAAAGGGCTTCATCATATTTTTTCTCCGAAATCAGTCTTGCAAATTTCTTTGAACCTGCCACATTGCAACGTTCGCCGATATTTACAAAGTTCAACTCAGACGTAAGATTTAGTAACTCCAGTCCGCTGTATGTGGAGTTAGTGTGCGCATTTGCAGGAATATGTTTTTTTGCTTTATCCAGTTCTTGGGCAATAGCCTTGATGTGTGCAGGAGTAGTACCGCAGCAACCACCGATAATATTGACATAGCCTTTAGTCAGCATTGACAAGACTAATTTTGCCATGCTCTCGGGCGACTCATCGTATTGCCCTAGTTCGTTGGGTAATCCTGCATTTGGATACACCACAGTGTAGAACGGCGATTTTGTGGAAAGCTCCTCCACAAAGGGCATCAGCTCCGTAGCTCCGAAAGAACAATTTAGTCCCAATGCCGAAATAGGGAAGTGCGAGAGGGAGTCTATAAATGCTTCCAAGTTCTGACCGCTGAGAATGCGTCCGCTTTTGTCGGCAATTGTTCCTGAAACAACGATTGGGATGTCTGATTCTTCCTCTTCAAGAAGCTCACTTATTGCCGATAGTGCAGCCTTTGCATTCAGTGAATCGAAGATTGTTTCCAACCAGAATATATCAATGCCTCCGTCGAGCAAGCCCTTCGCCTGCTCTTTGTAGGCGGCTTTGAAATCGTCGTAGCCTACGGCTCTGAAACCCGGATTGTTGACATCGGGCGATAGGGATGCCGATTTATTAGTCGGTCCCATGGAGCCAGCAACAAGCCTACGTTTGGATGGATCTTTTGCGTTGTATTCGTCTGCAACTTTGCGTGCCAATTCTGCGCCGACTTTATTTATTTCGTAGCAAATTGACGAGAGGTCGTAATCGTCTTGCGAAAAGGTGTTGCCGTTGAAGGTGTTGGTTTCTATTATGTCTGCTCCTGCATCAAGGTATTCGCGGTGTATTTGTTCTATAACGTCGGGGCGTGTCAGGCACAATAGGTCGTTGTTGCCTTTTAGCGAAGCGTGGTGGGACTTAAATCTTTCTCCTCGAAAATCCTCCTCATTCAGCTTGTAGGTTTGCAGAAGCGAACCCATCGACCCATCGAGAACTAATATCTTTTCGGATAGTATATTTTCGAATTCTTTTTTGTTTGTCATGGTATTATCTTTTAGCCTCCGTCTTTTTATCATTTAATTTTGTAACTCCCCTGTCTATGCGTTTGTGTGGGAGATTTGTTCTTCTATTTTATATTTCAAATGTTCATCATCCTACAAACCAGAGCTGTACAGGTTTGTAGGGATGTCTTTCCCTTGGGCGTTGCCCCAGTCTATTATATTTATGGCTTTCAGCCAACAATAGCCATAATTTGACGCTATGATTTGCCGATGGTATAATATTATAATAAAACAGCAAGACGAAATTTAGTATTGCATTTGGCTCTCATATTAACTAATTGCCACATCAGCAAATTACCACATTATATATCCCCCGCGGGTTTTCGTATTGTGATTGTATCTTAAATTTTCAATTTTCAACTGTCAATCCTTAATTGTTTGGTGCTGAGCATTCCACAAGCAGCGTCGATGTCGCGACCCTTGCTTAGCCTGATGGTTGAGTAAACACCGTGTTCCGTTAGGTAATCTCGAAAAGCTGTTATCCTGTCATGTTCGGGACTTTCAAACTCTGCTCCTTCAAAAGGATGAAAAGACATTAGGTTGATCTTGCATTTTATGCCTTTGGTAATCTCGACTAGCTTTTTGGCATGGCGTATTGAGTCGTTTATACCTTTAAAAACAAGATATTCAAAAGATATTTTACGTTGATTGTGAATATCTGCGTTTTTTAGGGCTTTCAAAGTTCGGTCTAATGGATGTACCTTTTCTACAGGCATCAGCGACAACCTTTCAGCATCGAAAGGAGAGTGTAGACTCAAGGCTATATGTACTCGTGTTTCTTCTATCAGCCGTGTGAAATTTGGTTGAAGTCCGATGCTTGAAACTGTTATCCTATATGGACTCATGGCAAAACCCCATTCGGAAGTGAGGATGTCGATTGATTTCTTGACTTCCTCGAAGTTGTCGAGTGGCTCGCCCATGCCCATAAAGACCACGTTTGTTAATGTGCCTGACTCCTCGACTGATAAAAACTGATTGATAATCTCGCCGGCACTGAGGTCTTGCTGGAAGCCTTGCTTGCCAGTCATACAAAACTTACAAGCCCACTTGCATCCTGCCTGACTCGACACGCAGATAGTTCGCCTATCCTCGTCGGGAATAACAACTGTTTCAATAAAACCCTTTTCCACCTGAAATAAATATTTCTTTGTGCCGTCAACACTTGTCTGTACGCTTACAGGCATACTGCGTCCTATCGTAAATTCCTTGTTTAGCCTTGTTCTTACCTCTTTTGATAGGTTGGTCATGGATTCGAAATCAACAGCCGACTTCTGATACAGCCATTGAGTTATTTGCGAACCGTTGAATTTTTTAAGTCCCTTCTCAACAGCCAGTTCTTGTATTTCTTTTTGGGTCTTTCCTAGTATGTCTATCATCTATTGCGATTAAGTAAGGTGTCAATAAAGTCTGCTAATATAGCCTTGCGCTCCTTTTCGATTTTGAGAGAGCCGAGCAACTCGTCAACTTTGGAGAAATGCTTATCTATGTGTTTTAGAACTATTCTATCTGCTCCTGTTGCTTTGTACAATGCCAGTACTCTGTCGAATTTCTCTTGCGATTCGTCTGCTGTGTCGTACCATTTCAGTAATTCTGCCTTTTGTAGTTCGTCGGCATTTGCAATAGTCTCGATGTACAGAATGGTCTTTTTGTTGCAGGATATATCGCCACCAATTTTTTTGCCGAAATCATCGACATTGCCGAAGCTGTCGAGATAGTCGTCCTGCAACTGAAATGCCATACCCAGATGGATACCCAAGTCATAAAGCAATTGAGCCGTCTCGGTATCTGTTTCTGCTAGCAGGGCGCCTATTTTTAGACTACAGCCAAGTAATACCGCAGTCTTTAGCTCAATCATCTTGATATATTCTTGCTTTTCGACATTGCTGCGTTCTTCAAAGTCCATGTCAAGCTGCTGACCTTCACATACTTCTAGTGCAGTATTGGTGAAAGTGCGAATTATCGTATCCAGATTCTTGCATCGGGTCTCGATGAGATATTTGTATGCCAATATAGACATAGCGTCGCCCGATAGGATAGCGGTGTTGGTGTCGAATTTCTTAAAAACGGTGGGTGAGTTGCGTCTTATTGCCGCATCGTCCATAATATCGTCGTGAAGCAGTGTGAAGTTGTGAAACATCTCCACCGACATGGATAAGTCCATTCCATATTCAATATCTTCCTTGAACATGTTGTATGCCAATAGTAGCAAGATAGGACGAATGCGTTTGCCTCCAATATCTATAGCGTATTTCACAGGAATATACAGTCTCTCAGGATAGGTCTTTGCCAGTTTTACTAACTCGCGTTGAAGTTTGTCTTCTATAGCTCGATGAAGCTCTGTTGGGGTGAGTTGTTTCATTTTTTTTCTTTTAGATATTCGGACAACAGTCGGCTTTTCAGATACCAGACTAACAGTCATATTGTTATTAGCTATAATTTTAAGAAGACAAAGGTACAATTTTTTTGGCTTAGCAGAGACATGAAATATACAGTATTGATAATTCTTGAGCTGGAGTAGAAGAAATGACAAGCCTATTTTCCTGTGGGGAATTAAGCTCAATAGAAATCCTTGCTACGATATATATGAAATCAAAAACATACGCAACCTAATCCTGATTCTCACCGAGGGTCAATTAAACAAACCTATAATCTTTTCCTGCGATAGCTCCATTTTGGGCTGAAAGGCATCGCTGTCCATATATTTTAGTAAACTATTGAGTAGCTGTCGTGCTTCGGGTCGCTTGTCTAAATCGTTTCTTAGATCGATACCACTAATCAGCAGTTTGCCTTTGCCCATCTTGCTTTCAAACAACAATGCTAAGCGTCGGTTTGTTACCCAGTCATCAATAACACGAACAATCGGATTTAGTTCGGCAGGAAAATCCCCTAGCGATATGGCATTGGAATGACTCATGGCATCCCACCATTGCCAATTGGAGTGATATCCCGTTGGAAAATCAGCAAGCGCAGGATGCTTAGGATTGCAGAGAATACCTAGCGTATGAGGCTTCTGTCCGCTTGTCCATGCAGTGTTCCAGAAAATACTTGAAAAACCGATGCCCACTTCGCCGCCTTTACCTTTTTTCACGTCGCACTTGTTCACGGATAGTAAAACTTTGCCGCCGGCATTGATGAAGTCAAGAGTTGGTTTGTCTAGTTTTCTTACGATTTTTACTTCTGTTTCTTTGGCAGTCTGAGTAGGGTAGACCCAGAAATCCCAGCTGTTGCTGAAGCCTGCAAGGTCTACTGTCAGTCTGAGCTCTTGTGCTGATTCAGTGTTTATCGATGTTTTTATGCTGCCGATGCTTTGAGCTGTTCCCCAACTTAGTTTCTCAATGGGAATTTCTCCTGTTTCGATGCTCTTGCCGTCGGTGTCGCTTATTTGCCACGATACTGTAGTTTTTTCAAGCTCCTCTTTGCCAAAATGTGCAGCTTCGATGTCAATGTTTATTACTTCGTCGCTCGTGAAAACCCTCTTGCTGAAAAGTGCTAAGGGGACAGTCTCATTGCAAAAACGACTGTATTCTTCGGGACTGATATAGCCCTTTTCTTCCCAAAAAGCATCAAGAACTCCTACTAGTGCCGTACCTTGTCCCGGGAAGTCGTGCAAGTCCAGTAATTGGAAGCCTGCAAAGCCCGGAGTGCGCAGAGCAGCTTCAATATCAGCCTTGTAGCATAGTGCTTGAAGTTTTCCGGATGCCAGCAAAAAGCTGTCTGCCAGCGGAAGCATCTTGTGAGCATCAAGACTTTTTTTAAATAATTCAAAATTGCGAGCTTTCAAAACTCCGTCATATTTCTCTATTTCTTTGAAGTTTGGATAAACACACCACTGACCAATTTCGTGGCTGACAACGGGACGGTCGTTACCTGCAAGCCTATCGTGCCAGTCGTAGTCGCTGCGTGGAGCTTCGCTGTTGATAATGCTTTTAAGTCCTTCTGCCCAGCCTTGTATGCGTGGTTGAGGGATGTTGTGGTAGTCGTTGGCAGCAATAGCAGGCCAGCCGGCACCGCTAGTGTACACACGACGAAGGTCTTTGTTGCGCCAATGTTCAATAAAGTCTGTAAGATATTCTTTCTGATTGCTGCCGGCAGGTTCGTTGCCGTATGCCATCATGCAGAATGAAGGGTGGTTGCCATACCGCTTTATCATGCGCTCGCTCTCGTCGTAAATCCATTTATCCAAAGGTTTGCCGTCGCCGATGCTCGCTCCTTGATTTGCCCACGACGATACTTCCACCTGAAGATAAACTCCCAGTCTGTCGGCGGCATCGAAAGCTGCTGCGGGTGGACACCACGAATGAAAGCGTATGTGGTTGAGTCCGTGTGCCTTGACTGCTTTTATGATGCGTTTCCATTCGTCAATATCTGTCGGAGGATAGCCTGTTTCGGGAAAAATGGCACACTCCAAAGTGCCTCGTAGAAATATCGGACGACCATTGACGGCAAAGCGTGTTCCCGACACCTTGAAATCACGCATCCCAAACTGTACAATCTTTTCGTCCCTATCTCCTTGATATTCCAAATTCGCTGTCAGTTTGTAAAGATTAGGGTCGAATTCGTCCCATAACAAAATATTTTCACCCATAGGATACTCAATATCTAGGGTTTGTGAGCCTTTCAATTCTATTTCCTTGCTGAGCATTTCAGATTTACTGCCCGAATTTAAACTCCATGCTTGCAAACTAAGCGTCGCTTTGCCTGTCTCCGCAGGACTGTTGATGGAAAGTTGAACATGGATTGTTTTATTCTCAATATCAGGATATACTTGGATGTTTTCAATATTTACTTTTGGCTGTGGCGACAAGGTCATCTCTCCCACAATGCCGTTCCAGTTACTTTGTGTATGGTCTGACACGCTGTGGGAGTTTACTCCCACATTTACGTCCTTTATACGATTGTCTACGCATAGTGCAAGTGTATGTTTGCCTGCTGATAAGGCTTCAATCTTGTAGATATGGGGTGTTCCCAGACTGTTTTGAGTACCAACTTTCTTGCCGTCAACCCAAAGTGAAGTCTCCCAGTGGCATCGTTCTAAGAATAGCTCAAGAGCTTTATTTTCCCAGTCTTGGGGGATTGTGATTTCTTTTTTGTACCATGCAGCTCCATAGTAGTGTTTGTCGGGGGTCAGCCAAAAAGGAAATAAAAATGTGCTGTCAGTCAGATATGGCTTGTAGTTGGGGTTTTCAAACCACTGAGGGTCTTGAACTCCACCCACCCAACGAGTGTCGAAACCCACGGGCTCGCCTTTGTCATTCTCTGCCATCGAACCAGGCAGCTTGATATTGTCCTGTAAAGTGTTGAGATACCATTGCTCTTCAGCTCCTGCATCATTTGGGTCGCTTTGAAACTCCCAAACTCCCGAAATATCAATTTTGTCGGTATTTCCTTCGTTACAGGCGGTAAATAATGTTGTTGATAAACAGATGATTAGTATGTGGAATATGTTTCTCATCCAGCAAAGTTAACTCAAAAGTTATCAATGTACAAGTTGATATTTAATTTCTTTCTTGGTAGTATTAATGTATATTTGCGGAAAGTAAAATGGCAATTTGAAGAGAAGAAATGACATATCAGAACTCATTGAGCTTCTCAGGCGTGGAGACGAGAGTGCTTTCGATAGCATATATCATATGTATGTTCATCGAATTACGGGATTCGTTTTGAAGTATGTGGAGAATACAGAGGATGCCAAAGAGATAGTGCAAGAAGTGTTTGTGAAGATATGGAATAAGCGGGAGGATATTGATGATATTTCAACTTTTGAGTCATTTATTTTTACCATTACATATAATGCCTCCATCAGCCAAATAAGGAAAAGGCTTGTAGAAAAACGTAAATTGTCAGAGTTTTGGAAGCAAAAGAGTGTCGAAAATTACAATACTCAATATTCGGACATAGAGTTTAAGGAGTTTAAGGCAAAGTTGGATAGCCTTATTGCAAAGCTGACTCCACGTCAGCAGGAGATATTTCAGCTAAGCAGAGAAGAAGGTTTCAGCCATGAGGAAATAGCAGAAAAGTTAGGAATATCGAAAAACACAGTGAAAAATCACATCGTCAGTATAATAAATTTCCTTAAAACTAATATCGATATTATATTGATAATCTTATATTTATCGCTATTCTCTTCTTTCTCTGTATAAAAAAGATGAAAATAATATAGTCCCTAGATGAATTCTCTGCGTATTACTTGTTGACTTAACGAAGATAATACAATAAGTTAATGCAAGGATGGATTTAAAACTTTTATATAAATATCTCAGCGATTCATGTACCAATAGTGAGTTGGAAGAGGTGAATGCGTGGATTGATAAGGGTTTGCCCTCAATAAAGCAATATCTGCAAGAAGATTGGCAAAACTATAATGAAGATTTTAAAAGCTCAATTTCTGAACCAGAACTCAATGAGCTATTGCGACGTATACACAAAAAAATAAGGCTGTCGAAGAAGAACCAGCAGGTGAGAGGTACAAAACCATTTTTGCATTGGTACAAAAGTGCGGCTGCAATTCTACTAATTCCGATATTGGGATTGCTTGCATATTTGTTACTTGTAAACAGTGGTGGCGATGATGATAGCATGTCGGGATATGGAATGGTGAGAGTGTCTGCTCCCGTTGGACTTACTTCATCGATTATTTTACCCGACAGTACGAGGGTCTATCTTAATTGTGGTAGTGAGTTACGCTATCCACTAAAATTTGTAGGTGCTACTCGTCGGATTGAGCTTAACGGAGAAGCATATTTTGAAGTCAAACATAAGCCTGAAAAACCCTTTGTTGTTTCGTGTTCAAATTTGAATGTAACAGCATTAGGGACAAAATTCAACGTGAGAGCATTTTCTGATGAGAGTGAGATTTCTACAACCTTAGTTGAAGGGCGGGTAGTATTGGATAAGGTGCTTGAGGGGAATGAGTCTAAAAGAATTTCTCAAATGCTGCCAAATCAGCAAGTTGACTTTCTGAAAGAGAGCGAAAAACTAAGTGTTAAAGATGTGGATGTGAAGAATATTATCGGCTGGAAGGATGGACTGCTAATATTCGATAACGTTAGGCTAGATATGTTTGCAAAGACTTTGGGTAGGCGTTATGATGTAGATTTCGTTGTGTCAGCGGAGGTGAAAGACCTTACCATCACGGCAAAATTCAAAGGCGAATCTCTCAGTCATATTTTGGAGTCCGCAAAAAAGGCTACGTCCATAAATTATAAGATTGAAGATAGCAATGGTAATGATTCAAGACGGAAAGTAATATTAAGCAAATAAATTGAGTGCCTATGAGATGAAATGAACAATTCAAGAAAAGAGCAGGGAAATGCGGCAACATCCCCCTGCAAATTAGTAAACCCTAGAAAAAAGAGTACTAACTTAAGAATTCAAATTTATGAAAAAAACAAATATAAATAAATGCGAGTGGTGTATTTATTTGATAACAAAATATTTATTGGTGATGAAACTAACTCTAATTTTCATGTTTGTCTCGGCATTTGCCTCTCTCGCAAATACTTCTTTATCACAGACCGTTAGCGTGTCGATGAGGAATGCTAGCGTAAAATCGGTATTAAACGAGATTGAACGAGAAAGTGGATATAGGTTTGTGTATAGCGAAGGTGTGGTCAACGTAAAACGAAAAGTCAGCATCAAGGTAAAGAATGAAAATATTACCAATGTACTTGATGATGTGTTTGGTGGCACTGACGTGGCATATCGATTCTCGGACGATTTGATAGTTTTGTATAGCTATGAGCGAAAATTCAAAAATACTGAAGTTCCGGGTGTTCAGCAAGACGGCAAAACTGTCTCTGGAGTGGTAACAGACTCAAAAGGAGAACCCCTTACCGGAGTTACTGTAATGATTAAAGGAACAACTAAGGGGGCAATCACGGATGTAGACGGTAAGTATAGTGTTGCGAATGTTAAAGAAACCGATGTGTTGGAGTTTTCATTTATGGGAATGAAGAATGTAGAGAGCGAGGTTGGTAATAGAAGCTCTATTGACGTTAGTATGAAAGATGAGTTAGAAGTACTTAGTGAAGTTGTTGTCGTTGGATATGGTGTTCAAAAGAAATCTAATCTTTCAGGTTCTGTTGCTCAAATTGATAGTAAAGAGTTGGAGAACCGCCCTATTCAAAACGTGTCAAGCGGTTTGCAGGGTTTGATGCCTGGAGTTACGGTGACTGGAACAAATGGAGCACCGGGTCAGGATGCTGGTAATATCCGCATACGTGGTACGGGAACTCTAAATTCTGCGGGTCCGTATATTTTAGTAGATGGAATAGAAACAGGAACTCTAAGTGCAGTCGACCCAAATGATATAGAAAGTATTTCTGTGTTGAAAGATGCTGCTTCTGCAGCAATATACGGGTCTAAAGCAGCAAATGGAGTAATTCTGATTACTACGAAAAGAGGGAAGGAAGGGCAAACCAGAGTGTCGTATAGCGGTTATTTGGGTTTTCAGAATGCAACTAATACAATTGAACGGATGGGTTCTTACGAATATGCAACTCTGTTGAATGATCTTTTGGATAAGGAAGGTATGAGTAAACGTTTTAGTGACGATGAATTGCAGAAATTTCAGAATGGAAATGATCCGCTTTATCCTGATACGGATTGGTACGATCTTGCCTACAAGACTGGTATTCAGAATCGCCATAGCATAAATGTTACGGGAGGCTCAGATAAAACTAGATATATGGCATCTTTAGGATATTTAAACCAAACGGGAATATTGTCAAATGCAGGACGTGAACAGTTTAATGCCCGTACAAATTTGGATATGAAGATTGGCGAACGACTAACAGCAAGGATGAATCTATCGTTCATAAAAAATGAATATAGTGATGCTAGTTCTGCGTATGCTGGTGGTAGCTCAGACCAAATTATTCGTCAGTTGAACAGATTAGCTCCGTGGATTGTTGCTCGTTATGATGATGGTACTTGGGGAACAATATCCGATGGCAGCCCTATTGCATGGCTCGATTCAGGAATGAAAGTGAATAGAGACAACTATAACTTCTCAGGACTGGCAGCTGTTGATTATAAAATTATCGAAGGTCTTGTTTTGACTTTGCAAGGAGCATACATAAACAACTTACAAAATTACAAATACTTTCAAAAATATATTAGGTATAATGCCAATAAAGAATCGGATCCAAATCAATTGGATGAACGCTATTATAGATGGGATCGTACAAATTATGATGCGCTGTTAAACTACGATAAGGACTTTGGGAAACATAATATAAAAGGGCTACTTGGTTGGCATACAGAAAAGTATAACTATAAATACCAGAAGGCGGTACGTAAGAATTTTCCAAACAATGATTTGTCTGATATGAACGCAGGAGATGCATCAACTCAAAGTAATGAAGGAAATTCTGCCGAATTGGCAATGCTGTCTTGGTTTGCCCGTATAAATTATGATTTTGCAGGTAAATATTTGCTGGAAGCAAATATTCGTTCAGATGCTTCTTCACGTTTTGCCGAGGGGCATAGGTGGGGATATTTTCCTTCATTTTCAGCTGCATGGCGAATTAGTGAAGAGTCTTTTATGGAAAATGTTAAGACCCGATGGTTGCCAAGTTTGAAAATTAGAGCCTCTTGGGGGCAACTGGGAAATCAGGATGCTTTGAGTAGTGGAAATAATGATTATTATCCTGCTCTAAATACTTATGATTTGGATGCCAGTTATGTGTTTGATGGTGCTTTGAACTCCGGTTATTATCAAAAGAAATATCGTTTGGAGACAATCTCTTGGGAGAAAGCTGAAACTTGGGGACTTGGTATAGACTTTATCCTATTCAATAAGTTGAATGGTTCTGTTGATTATTATAATCGTAAAACAACAGGTATTATTATGGATGTTGCTGTACCTGATGAATTTGCTCTTGATGCATATAAAGATAACGTAGGGTCTATGAGAAATAGTGGAGTGGAAGTTAGCTTGGCTTATAATACTAAAATCGGTACAGTAGACTTTGGTGTTGCTGGGAACTTTGCATACAACAAAAACGAAATTCTAGATTTGGGAGATGGAGATCCTGATAAATACATAACAACAGGGTATAATCAAAGAAATAAAGTGGGCGAAGCTATGAACTCTTATTTTCTCTATAAAGCCGATGGTTTCTTTAATTCCCAAGATGAAGCTGATGAGTATACAGGCAAATATGGTAACCCTTTTGGGAAGAAATTTATGGCAGGAGACCTGCGTTATGTTGATGTGAATGGGGATGGTAAGCTGACAGCTGCCGATCGTGATTATTGTGGAAGTTCAGATCCTAAAATTACTTATGGATTTAACATAAATGCAGCATGGAAAGGTATAGATCTGGCTTTAATGTTCAATGGAGCCGCAGGAGTACAACGCCTGTTTGATGCCGCTGAGGTATACGGGCGTTTCACCGGAGATGACTCTCATCCCTCTACAATTTGGAGAGATGCATGGACGCCTGATAATAAAGACGCTTCAATGCCACGTATTTTTTATGATTTAAACTCTCCTAGCAGTAGTCGTGTGGCTCAATCAGACTTTTGGCTCCAAAATACGAGCTACTTGCGATTAAAGAACCTACAACTGGGATACACTTTTATTAAGAGCTGGGTGACATCAATAGGTTTGGAAAATATGCGTATTTACTATTCTGCCGAAAACCTATTTACGATTGACAATATGAAGATAAATATTGATCCTGAAGCAACTAGTCAGCGAATGTCTTCTTATCCATTGTTGAGGACTCATTCGGTAGGTATTAACATTACATTCTAATTTTACAGTTTAAAATATCAACATCATGAAATATTTAAAAAAATATATAATACTTATTCTTTTTGTTGCTGTATCTTCTTGTTCAGATTTTTTGGATACTGCACCATTGGATGCTCTATCTCCTTCTACTACATGGAAGAATGAAAATGATGCACAGAAGTTTGCAATAGGCTGCTATGACGGCTGGGAAGATGGAGAAATTATTTTATATCTGGATTGTAATACCGATTTTGGATACAACAATTTTGAGTGGGAGAATTACAAGACTATTGCTAATGGCACGATGTCTCCTTCTGGGAATGTGAAAGATTTCTATGACTATAATATAATAAGGCGTTGCAACACTTTCCTCGAAAAAGTACAAGATATCTCATTTGCAGATGAACAAGTAAGAACAGATTTGATTGGACAAATACGTACTATTCGTGCATATCGATATTTTGTTATGAATTGGTGGTATGGTGGTATACCTATTATTGATAATTATAGTACTGCTGATGAGGCTAAGGTTCCTCGTAAAACAGAGGCGGAGGTGATAGCCTTTGTTAATAGTGAACTTGATGCTGCTATAGAAGAGTTAAATGCTGCCCCTGCTGAGCGGGGACGTATAGCTAAAGGTGTAGCTATGGCTATTAGAATGAGAAGTGCACTGTATTACAACGATTTCCAAAAGGCAAAAGAAATGTCAGAAGCTATTATAGGTCTTGATCAATACTCTTTGGAATCAGACTATAACAATTTATTTACAGTTAGTGGTCAGGGGTCAAAGGAAATTATTGCCGCAGTTCAATATGTTAATGTAACAAAAACCCTTTATGCTATTGGGCAGATGTATAATAATGCTGATGGGGGCTGGTCTTCTATTGTGCCTACTCAGAATCTTGTAAATACATACGAAATGAAAGATGGACTTACCAAGGAAGAGTCTTCTTTATATGACCCAGTGCATCCGTTTGCTAACCGAGATCCACGTATGGGAATGACAATATTGTATCCGGGAATGGATTGGAGAGGTGGAATCATAAATACTTTAGATAAGACTGTTGATGGTGCTGCCAACGTTAATTATCCACCCTCTGCAAATAATGCTTCTAAAACAGCATTGACATGGAGAAAATATCTGGATCCTATGGATCAATATACAGGTGGAATATTTGCCTCTAATGCTTGTCCTATAGTAATACGCTATGCTGAGGTTTTGCTGACTTATGCTGAAGCTGCAAACGAACTTGCAGGACCTTCTGCGGATATTTACGATAAACTTGATGAGGTTCGTATGCGTGTAGGTATGCCTACTGTAGATAGGTCTAAGTATGGCACAAAGGAAACATTACGCCAGATTATTCGCCGTGAACGCAGTGTGGAGTTTGCAGGAGAGGGCGTTCGTCGTCCAGATATTATGCGTTGGAAAGATAGTAATGGGGATATGTTAGCGGAAACAGTATTAAATCAAACTCTTGAGCGTGTTGTCGGGACTATTAATTACAGTGAAACGAATCCTACAAAGCGTGCTGTGATAGATGTAAATGCTTCTGAATCGGATAAGAAAATTGAAGATAGAGTATTTAGTACTTTTAATCGTTATAACCCTATTCCCCAAGCAGCAATAGACAATAATCCCAAATTGGAACAAAATGAAGGATATGTAAATTAGAGCTTATAAAGTCTAATAGATAAAAGGAGGTTCAGAAGAGCCTCCTTTTTGCGTGTGCCGAGCATGTTAATTCACTAGGAGGTGAAAGCCCTCTGTGGGGACATGTGATAGGCGATAATTTGTAGATGTGGCAATTTGCTGATAATCACAATCGAATACAAAAAAACGTCATTGCGAGGAGTCGGCGACGAAGCAATCTCCTGCAACAAAGAACAGATTGCCACGCTAACGCTCGCAATGACGACGGCTGTTAATAAAGAGTTTGGGAAATGTTGTAGGCTAGAGGTGAATAGGTGCATTACATTTGCAATCTCCTACCCACACAAAACATTATAGAAAATTTATTATCTTGCGAAATAAATGTACACTATGAATCTA
>JBKECW010000030.1:0-13455 GCA_047975005.1 Bacteroidales bacterium
TAGCTTTTGCTTGGTATGCTTTCAGGTAGTCAGCTTCGATGTTCTTTAGCATTTCTGCGTATGCTTCTAGTTCTTCAGCTTTGCCCCATTCTCCACCGCTTGGCGGATGAATCATAAATTGACCGTTTTCGGGCATTGAGAATGTAGAACATCTTACAGCTATATAACTTGCTGCACTTGCTACTAATGCACCACCTATGCCTTCTACGGTATCAAACTCATCATTTAGTAGATTGATAATTTCGTTTGCATGGAAACAACTGCCTCCGGGGCTTGTGATATATAGTCTTGCCTTTGTTGCTCCCTGCGCTTTGGCTTCCTGTACCAGTTCTCGGAAACCTTCATATGTTGTTTCCTCGCTCCAACCTATTGTGCCTATAATATCAATCTGTGCTTCGCTCTCTACTCGTGCTACACATAATGTAAATGTCTTTTTACTCATCGCATTTGTCCGTTTGTAATTTTCAGCAAACCTACAAGCCGGAGCATCAACTTTCCAAAAAAGCACTTAACCCTTGATACAAGTGTGTTAAGGCTTAATACACTTGTATTAACCCTTAATACACTTTTCGTCATAATCCATACCCTCGTTTTATTTTCGTGCGAAAAGCATATATATGGGACAAATGACGAATGCGCAAAAGAAAGAACTAGCGCAAATACTGATAGTTAGACAGAACTACACACAGAAAGAAGCAGCCGAAAAAGTAGGCGTATCACTTGTAACAATGAACAAGTGGTATAAGGCAGGAAGTTGGGAGCAACTCAAAGTGTCGGTAACGATGACTAAGGAGGAACAGCTCAAGAACCTAATGAATCAACTTGCTGACCTTAACGCCAACATCCTAGAGAGAGAAAAAGGCGAACGATGTGCAACCTCGGCGGAAGCTGACCGCATAACCAAAATCACTAACTCAATCAACAAACTAGAGTCTGATGTCGGCATTGCTGATATGACTGCCGTTGCTCAAAAGTTCATCAATTGGATGCGAGTGTTCGACCTTGATAAAGCAAAGGAAATCACTCCATACTTAGATTCATTCATTAAAGACAACATCCGATGAGCAAACGACTAAAAATAGATGATAAAATAGCATTACAGGGATGGGAAGACTTTGTTGAGTCGATTGCTAAGGAAACGACCATAGAAGAGAACCTATCATATGCAGAACGTGAAGCAAAACGCAAAGAGCTAGAGAAGAACCCAATCGCATGGATGTATTACTTTTTCCCGAATTATGCGAAGTCGGAGTTTGCCGACTTTCAGAAGAAGCGCATTAAGGAACTAACTACATTCATGGAGTGGTATGGTGTATTGTCATGGTCTAGGGAGCTGGCGAAATCTACCATAATAATGATGGTCATATTCTTCTTGGTGCTTACAGGCAAGAAGCGAAACATCTTACTTGTGAGTGATAGCAAGGATAATGCCGAGCGTCTGCTAGAGCCATACAAGGGAAACCTCGAAGCAAATCAACGGATACAATACTTTTATGGCAAACAAGTCGGTGCTCGTTGGACTGACGGTGAGTTTATAACCAAAAAGAAAGCTGCCTTTCGTGCGCTTGGTGCAGGTCAATCTCCACGTGGTACTCGTAATGATGCTGTCAGACCGGATGTAATTATCTGTGATGACTTCGACACTGACAAGGATACAAGGAATCCCGAAATCATTGATAAGAAGTGGAAGTGGTTTGAAGAAGCATTATACTTCACTCGTTCAATATCCGCACCATTACTAACTATATGGTGCGGTAATATCATTGCTGAAGATTGCTGTGTGGTTCGTGCTGGAAATAAGGCAAAGGAACTATCAAAGAGGGATAGACCTCTAGGACATTGGGACATCAAGAACCTGCGGATGGTTAATGTCAACAAGCCTAATCCGGAGGAAGACTTCAAACGAGGGACATCAGTATGGCCACAAAAGAATAGCGAGGAACAGATAGACATTGTACTATCTCAAACATCATCAGTTGCTGCACAAAAGGAATGTTTCAACAACCCGGTAACAACAGGTAAGATATTCGCCGAGATGCACTATGCTAGAGTTCCGCCATTAAAGAAGTTCAAGTTCTTAGTATTGTATGGCGACCCTGCACCGAGCAATACCAAAAACAAAGCTAGTTCTTATAAAGGACTTTGGCTTATCGGAGGTCTCGGCGGTAAGTTTTATGTGATTAATGGCGTGCTTGATCATATGACAAACTACGAGTTTGTAGAGTACTACTACAAGCTTAGAGCCTATGTGGGAAACAAAACTGCAGTCTATTATTACATCGAGAATAACAAACTGCAAGATCCATTCTACAAACAGGTGATGAAGCCATTGTTTAAGAAGATTGCGAAGAACTTGCATGAACCTATAATAAGTATCAAACCAGATGGCAGAGATAAGCCCGATAAATTCTCACGTATAGAAGCTAACCTCGAACCCAAAAACCGAGACGGCTTACTATATCTGAATGAAGATGAACAGGACAATCCACATATGAAACTGTTGGTTGAACAGTTCAAGGCGATTAATCCTAAGCTTACTTTTCCTGCCGATGGTCCCGACTCGGTAGAAGGTGGCGTATGGGTCGTTGAAAGTAAGTTGCAAGATGCTTGCAAGGAGGATTGGCAATCGTGGGGTACTCCCTCAAATAAAAATCGAATTTAAAATTTACTACTATGTTTTTAGAAGCTGAAGAACTCAAATCACACCTGTACTCCGAGAGCGTTACAGCAATCACACAGGGCGATGATACAATACTGCAAATGGCTATTGATGCTGCTCTTTCCGAAGCTAAGGGATATTTACAGGCATTCGACCAAGAGGCAATATTTACTGCAGAGGGCGACAACAGGAATGCACTATTGCTGACATGGTGCAAGGACATTGCCGTGTGGCACTTCATCAATATTGCACGTCCTGCTATTGATTACGACATCCGGGAGAGACGATATAATGCAGCCATTGATTGGCTCAAAGGTGTGCAGAAAGGTCAGATAACACCTGACTTGCCGAAACCTCCCACTGAGGAACAAGTACCTGAAATAATTATAAGCTCTAATCCGAGACGGACAAACCATATATAATAATAGACCATGAAAGAAAAAACAGATAAGGAACATAAAAAGCAGTTGGAACTACTTACTGCTTATCCCTCCAAAATAGAAACTGCCGATATTGCCACGTGGAAGCAAGCTGTCAACAATGCAAAGTTCGGACATCGTACAGCCTTGTACAACCTATACGAGAACTTGCTTGCTGATGGGACTCTTTCTAAAGCGATAGAGAAGCGTGTAGATGCAATCACTAATGCTGAGATTGCATTTTCAATTGACGGCAAATCAGCAGATGAGATTAACGACATTATAGATTCGCAAGTCTTTGAGGAGTTGATTAGTGAAATCATGCTCACACGTGCTTGGGGTAAAACAGTCATTGTGCCGGAGTTCACGCCTAAACTTGCTATGAACTCTATCCCTCGCAAAAATATCCGCATCACAGGATATGACCGTCCAATCAAAGAACGTAAACGCTACATCGTACAAAATGAATACTTCTTAACCGGCTATGAGTATAGCGATGATGAAGACATCCTAGAACTTGGCAAAGATGATGATTTAGGTTTTATATTTAAGGCTGCACCCTATGTGCTATACAAGCGAAACAACTTTGCAGATTGGGCGCAATTTGCCGAAATATTCGGAATGCCGTTTATGGTTGGAAAGTATAATAGTGCCGATGAAGATTCAAGACGGCAACTCAACAACAACATGGGAACTATCGGAGGTAACACCCGCATAAGCATTCCCAACGAAGCAGAACTTGATATATACTATAACCAAAGCTCCGGGAGCAACAACCTATACAAATATTTGCGTGCAGCCTGCAATGAGAAAATACTGATTACTGTATCAGGCGAAACTATGACAACTCTTTCGGGCAGTTCACACTCTCAGGCAGAGGTGCACAAGGACACAAAAGAGGGAGGAACGCCTAATGGTTGGAACTGTAAATGTTCGGTTAAACCAACTCGCAAAGGAGTTACTGCAGTTCCCGATGGCGATGATAGTCCGACCGAAATTCCTTTGCCACTTAGAAACAATCCGGGTACTTCGGGGAAGCTCATCGACCATGAGAAAACAAAGTATTACAACGAAGCACTCCCGGAACTAGTGCAGGCTATCAAGAAGAAGGCGAAGCGACTAGAAAAAAGGCGACAGGAATATCAAAAGCTTTTGGTGGATGCAGACTATGAAGATGAGCAACTTAACACCGATGGAGGACTGAAAGCCACACACAAGCATCATAACTTCAATAAGCAAACAGGCAAATATGAAAAGGAGGCTAGGGATATTTTATTTGACAATGGATATAAAGTAATACTCGGCGATGAACGCTCAACGGTTGATGGTGTGAAAATACCTGACGGCACACTTGATAATAATCTGTTTGATATTAGTTCGATATTGGGAAAGGGGAAGAACGCAGTGAAGCGGAATTTAGCTCATGCAGCAAGCAAGGAAGCTAAAGTACTTCCCATATAAAGAACTATTCTCGAATCAAAGAATAATTGAGGGGGTACTGAAGTATAATGGTCAGAGTGATTATCGTTTTAAACGGATAATATATATAGTGAAAGGAAAAGTGTTTGAATTTAAACTATAAAAAGAAGCTACTCCGAAAAGTAGCTTCTTGGCACAGTGGGAGGCATTACCCTGTCCCTCTGTAATTGCAAATATACAACTATTTATATATACAAGGCAAGTAAACATTAAAAATAACTCCCCTCGGGGGAGTTGAAGGGGGCTACAAGGACAATAGACGAACTAAAAGAGAAATTTCCGCAAAAAATACAGGAAATAAAAGACTTCATCGAAGACGATGCCAAAGACATTGCCGGAACCGAAGCTGTAGAGTTCTACAAGGATTCTTTCAACAAAGAGGGAGCAACCGACAAGCAACTAACTAAGTGGGCAGATGTGAAACGCCGAAACCCCAACTCACCATAGCATGGGCATTCGGGGCAAACAGGCAAAAGAACAAGCTCCGAGAAACCTCCAAGATGCTTACAGGAGAAACAGGCGAACTACGTAATGCCACAACTTACACCAAAACAGCAACAAAAGTATAAGCAGAGGGCACTAATTTGAAAAAACAGCAATCGGTTGTCAGACTATCTTTTCTTCAAGTTCGACTCCCACCATTTCAAATATTCTTCGTTGCTCACGTCAACAGGGAGATTCCGCTTGGCTTTCCAAACGCTGTCTCTATTTACCATACGGGCAATCCAGAAATCTATTTCATTTTGGTCTTCGGGGTATTTTGCCAAATCGCAGGTAGCAATCCATTTATCCAACTTTTCTTTTAGCTCTTGTTCGGTGTTTTTATATTCAGTTAAGCCTGCAAGATTGTTTATTTCAAAAGGATCATTAACGAGGTCGTACAACTCTGCTTCGGGGCGTTTGTCTGCCATGTGCAACAACTGAGCATCCGTAAGTTCCTCTCTATTTTTAAGCACCTCCATCAAAACTATTTCGGGATAACGGTTGCGTTTATAGGCATTATACTGCATATAAGGACGCTCGGGATAGAAATTGCGAATGTATTTATATCTATCTGTCCTCACGGCTCTAATGCGGTCTACTGTTTCATCGCGTCGGTCTCTCATAGTATACACCTCATTCCGCGCTTCATGCTCTCCCAAGAAGTTTTGTCCATGCATGTATTCGGGAATATCTATCCCTGCCAACTTCAAGGACGTTGCCGACAAATCAATATTACTTACAAGCTCTTTTCTGCGTATTCCCGCCATCTTCTTATCGGGAAACCGAACTATCAAGGGCGTATGAGTTCCTCCATCGTATAGAAACTGCTTATGCCTGACCATCGGGCTGCCTTGGTCTCCCACGAAGAATATATAAGTATTATTTTCGAGTCCATCTTCGGCAAGCCTTTTCAGCACGTCACCTACTTGCTTGTCTACAGCTTGAACTGTTTCCAGATAGAGAGCAAAATCTTTACGAGTAATCCAATGATCAGCCCAATATGGAGGCAGTTTCACTTTAGATTCATCAATCGGGTTGATTGTATCATGGACAAAGGGTCTGTGTGGATAGTGAATTTGAATCTGACCAAAGAATGGCTGCCCTTCTGCCCTTTGACTCCAATCCGTACCGTCGAATATTTCATAATCGGTTTTAAAGTTATAGTCAGTCTTTCCCTGCTTGTCCGGGCTTCCTGCTTTGCCGTTGAATGTGAAGTATCCTGCATCCTCAAAATATTCTGTTACAGTCTCTATATTTTCAGGCAACGTCTTCATTACTTCAGGTCGGGTACGGTGTTGATGGCAGTCTATACTTACAGGATACATCCCCGTTATCAATGCAGAACGGCTTGCAGAACATACGGCTGTGACGGTGAAACAATTGTCGAAGACCACAGACTGACCGGCAAGCCTGTCTAAATTCGGAGTATGCACCAGAGAGTTTCCGAAACACCCCAAATCAGTACCTAAATCGTCGGCAACAATCCAAAGGATATTGGGTTTCTCATTTTGATGATTATCCGTTTTTCCTTTGCACCCCGAAAATAAAGCGAAGACGGTCAGGATAAGAGTATTTAGTATAAGTTTCTTCATTTTGCTTGTGTTTGGAATGGCATGGGCTGAAATTTTCAGCTCCTACAGGTTTTAGTATGCTTAATTAACTAATTATCATATCATCTAATTATATATGGGTTTTATTTCGTATCGATATTTATAATTCTCATTATTCAGACGATACTTTTCTCTGGGGAAAGCATTCATCAGCCAACTGGTTGTTCCGCCAACCCCCATCTGCTTATAATCTACATTCAAAAATATCTCGGGATGCTTCACTAACTGAAAAGAATAATCGCTTCGTTCTATGTTCTCTCTATCATAATGAGATGCTCCAAAACATAAACCCAAGTCGTTTGAAAAACGTACACCGACACCGTTGTCATTAGTCAGGGTGAACCACCTAGCGTCAACCTTATAGCCGTTTTCTTGAGGTCGAGAATACTCAACCCATTCGTTATCTACCGTTGAGGTATATATCCCCATTCTCTCAACATTCCTATCGGAATATGTAGGGAGTTTTCCCGGACCATACCAACTAATATTATCATATCCGGCAGAAACAATCATATTCGTTCCCATACGCGGCATCATCGGGAGTTTCATATCTGAGGCTTTATACTCACAAATGACAGTGATTTCTCCACTCGTATTAATTCGATATTCTTGAGTATAATCTGCACCGACCAGAGGCAAATGTCCCTTTGCAGTCAGCACTATTATCTCCCCTGTCGAATCAATAGTAAACTCGTCATTTTTCCAAGTGTTTGCACTTTTCCATATCTCCAATTGAGGCAGTTTCCTATTTCCGCTCTTCACCGCACCACGATCGTTATCAATGGGAGCTCGCCAAAAGTCGGGCTTCGGACCTTGCATTAGCACCAGATTGTCGTTCACATAATATTTTTCCAATGTCCCTTTCAGTTTGTCAAAAACGATTGAGAAACCTTTTCCCCAAACATACAGATTGCGTCCATTCTCTCGCCACCGGGGTTTCTTTCCGATAACCATCGACATTATCTCCACCGAGGGCTCACTAATAAGAAACTGATCCCATGCCAGTTCATATCCTTTCGGCGCAAAGAAATTATCTTTATTTGTTCTGAAACTAAAGCTGATAAAATTCTCCTTGTTTAAATCTAAATCATCGGCATTCAAAGGTAACTGTATCTCTTTCGACGTACGTGCAGGTATATCAAGTCCTTCTAAGTTTCCTTTTTTTACCACCTTCCCATTTTCCAATATTTCCCAATGTCCGTCAACAACATCTCCGACATTTGAGAAATCGTACCAATTAGTTATTTTGAAACGGAACTTTTCAATATCGACAGGCTCTACATGCACATTTCTGTAATAGTATTTAACCGTATTCAATCCCGGATGTTCAGTTCCATCAGCAGCCAACAAACCATTCATACAGAAATTCCCGTCATTGTGAACCCCTTTTGCGTTCTCCCACCAGCCACCATAAGCATAGAAATAATCCTTATCGGAATTAGACCGATACTCATCAGGCACAGGCTGCTTAATACCTTGATCCATCCAGTCCCAAACAAAGCCGCCTTGGAAATTATTATCTGCATATATCAAGTTCCAATATTCCTTTAGATTTCCATTACTGTTGCCCATTGCGTGAGTGTATTCACACAGCAAGAAAGGCATATCGGCATAGTCTTTTATTATAGCTTTGCATTCTTCGGGAGTTGCGTACATACGGGAATAAATATCTGCATAATTCTGCCCGCCCTTTCGGGTAGTTCCTTCGTACAAATATGGTCGGGACGGGTCTGTATTATTAACCCAATCGTGGCATTTCTCGGCATTCACTCCGTCGCCGCTTTCATTTCCCATAGACCAAATAACCACCGATGCATGATTTCTGTCGCGATGAACCATACGCCGGACACGGTCGATATATGCCTGCTCCCACTCGGGAGAACATGTTAGCCTATTGTTACCTTTGTTTCCGAAACCGTGAGCCTCGATATTGCCCTCGTCAATCAGATAAATACCGTATTTATCGCACAGCTCATACCACTCAGGAACGTTGGGATAGTGACTGGTTCGCACGGCGTTTATGTTATTCTGTTTCATTTTGATTATGTCGCTCTCCATGTCCTCAGTATTTACATAATGTCCTCGCTCCGGATTGTGCTCGTGTCGGTTTGTTCCTTTAAACAGCACAGCAACACCATTAATAAGAATCTGTCCGTTCTCTATTTCAACCTTCCTAAATCCTATCTTTTGAGGAATCACTTCCAAGACTTCATTTTTGCTGTTTGAAAGAGTCATGTACAAATCATAGAGATAAGGAGACTCCGCACTCCATGCTTTAATATTCTTCAACTCATGTCTACTGGATTTGAATGACTGAATATTGCTCGACACAGTAACTGCAACACTTCCGGATATTATTTTCTTTCCTTTATCCTCAATTTCGTAGGACACCTTAATATCTTCATGTTCCTCTGCAATAAGCTCTCCTTCCAACTGAAACAAACCTTTTGCGTACTTCTTATCAAGAGAAGTGGTGAGCTTGAAATCCCGAAGATGAGTGGAAGGAGTAGACCACAAATAGACATCACGATAAATCCCGCTCAATCGCCAAAAGTCCTGGTCTTCAAGATATGAACCGTCGCTCCAACGGTACACCTCAACAGCCAACAAATTATCACCCTCTTTCAAATATTGAGTAATATTAAATTCAGCAGGAGTACGACTTCCTTGACTATACCCTACCTTTTCGCCATTTATCCACAAATAGAACGCTGACTGCACTCCGTCAAAGTTAATATACACCTCCCGACCGTCCCAAGTAGAAGGGATTTTAAGGTTTCTTCTATACGTACCGACAGGATTCCAGTCTTTAGGGGCTTCCAAGTTATCCTTCGGGAAAGGATATTCAGTATTGGTATAAATCGGTATTCCATAGCCTTGCATCTCCCAATTTGACGGAACCGAAATATTCTTCCAAGCCGAATCATCAAATTCCTGCTTGTGGAAACCCAAGGGGCGATCGGCAGGTTTCTCAATCCAATGAAATTTCCAATCTCCATTCAGGCTACGAAAATATTCAGACTTGCTTCTATCAAATGCCTGAGCAGCCACTTTCGATTTATAAACCATCATCGTTGCATGAGGTTTCTCTCTATTTACCTGCAATACTTTAACATTGTCCCACTCCGGCTGTGCATTTGCACAAATGGCTACACATAATAAAAATAAGCCTAAAAATCTTTTCATATCACCCATACTATTCATAAAAAAAAGTGGCACATTACCCAAAAACAGCTGAAGAATCAGTATCTTTAGGGTGTACAACAAAAAACACCTTGTATAACAAAGATAGAGAAATATTTTGAAAATAGCCAAGTTAAACGAGCCTCATCTCCTCTAAAAGATAAAAATGGTGAGCTGCCTTTAGTGGTAAACGAATAAGTAGTGATGAAGGCGCATTACATTTGCGCGAAGTGGAGAATCAAACAGGCATCATCAAGTATATAAGCAAATGTATTAACTATCAACGAGACCAACGCTATGTGAGCCATAGTGTCGAAGATCTGATAGCCCGGCGTACTTCTAAAATTACAGCGGCTGTAATGAGCTTCGTGGCGATTTGATATTCAAGACCTATGTAAATCGTTTACCCGAATCAGAAGGTGACCTAGCCTCTCAATCGACGATGAGCAGGATTGGAAGTTCTGCGTAGGGTACAAGTCGTGTTTCCTTGCTGGTTCTTGAAGACTACTACGTTCTTGAGGGGCTTCTAAAACTACTTTCGTTTTAAATCAGGATGTGTGCTTTTTTCGTTTTTTCATGTTGACAAGATATTTTATAATCTGACCTCTTGCCTAAATTTTGGGAGCTATCGCTGTCCTCAGTGTGGCAGGGGAAAGTGCATATGGGCTGAGTGTTAGTGTAAATTTCGGGCAAGACAGGTATTAAAATAATAAGTATCTTTGTTTCTAAAACTAAATATCATGTATAAGGCACATTTGTCCATTTTTCTGATAGTAGCACTAGTAGTAACGGCGTGTTCCAAGCAAGAGCATTTTATCTCTGACACTGCATACAGAGCAGAAGTAGAGAAAGACTTTCAAGCCAAGCAGTCGGCTTTGGACAATGGTTCATTGTTCGACATTTTTAATCAGCAGATGACAGCTGAAGAAAAGGAAGCACTCACGTTTCTTTATGCTTATATGCCTATTGGCGACATTACAGATTACAGGGGGGAGTTTTATTTAGACAATATCCGCAGTTCTTTTCAAGCGCGGGCGGAGATGCCGTGGGGCGATAGCATTCCTGAGGAGATATTCAGACATTATGTCTTACCAATACGCATAAACAACGAGAATTTGGACAGTAGTCGCATGGTTTTTTTCGACGAGTTGAAAACACGAGTAAATGGACTGTCGCTTTACGATGCCGTGTTGGAAGTAAACCATTGGTGTCATGAGAAAGTAATTTACACGCCTTCGGATTCTCGTACGAGTTCGCCTTTGGCATCGGTGAGGACTGCCTACGGGCGTTGTGGCGAGGAGTCAACCTTTACGGTGGCGGCACTTCGGGCAGTCGGTATTCCTGCACGTCAGGTATATACACCACGTTGGGCGCACACCGACGACAATCACGCATGGGTAGAGGCATGGGTCAACGGCAAGTGGATGTTTATGGGAGCATGCGAGCCCGAGCCTGTCTTGAATATGGGCTGGTTTAACGGACCTGCCTATCGAGGTATGTTGATGCACACCAAAGTATTTGGCAAGTACCATGGACCTGAAGAAGTAATGCTGCAGACTTCTGTTTACACCGAGATAAATGTGATAGACAATTATGCACCTACGGCAAAGGCTTTTGTTACAGTTGTAGACACTGACGATAAGCCTGTTGCAAATGCAAGTGTAGAGTTTAAGATTTATAACTATGCCGAGTTTTATACTGTTGCCGACAAGAAAACAGACGCCGATGGTAAGACTTTCCTCACTGCCGGCAAGGGCGATATGCTTGTGTGGGCGACGAAAAATGGGAAATATGGTTTTGCAAAGGTCTCTTTTGGCAAGGGCGATGTAAGGATAAAACTTGACAAAACTCCGGGCAGCAAGATTGATGCTGTAGCCCTTGATATTGTTCCTCCTGCAGAAGGTTCTATTCCCGTAGATGTAAGCGATGAGCAGAAGAAAGCCAATGCTGCTCGCTTGTTGGAGGAAGATGCAATACGCAACAAATATGTAGCGACCTTTTATACAGAAGAACAAGCCAAAGAACTGGCAGCAAAGTTGAAAATTGACGAGCAAAAAGCTGTTGACTTCTTGATTGGTAGTCGTGGGAACTGGAAGGAGATAGAGGGTTTTCTTTGTGGCACTTCGCCGGACAGGCTCAAGGAGGCAATGGCATTGCTAGGTGTAATATCGGCAAAAGATCTTCGCGATACTCCTGCCTCCGTGCTGGCAGACCATCTTAACAACACAGAAGTAATTGACAGCAAGGAGTTTACCTCTTATATTCTCAACCCCCGTGTTGCCAATGAGTTTATTTCTCCATATCGCAGTTATTTTCAGGCGAATATGGATAAGGATATAATAAATCAAGCTAAAGACAATCCGCAAGTATTGGTAGATTGGATTAGAAAGAACATAAAAGTCGATGATGCCATGAACCCTCAGCGCATCCCCATTATGCCTATTGGGGTGTTTAAGGCAGGTGTAGCAGACAAGGCATCACGTGCTATATTTTTTGTGTCCTTAGCACGTAGTTTTGGTATTCCTGCACGCATTGAGAAAGTTGCCCGCAAGGTACAGTATATGAAAGACGGAGGCTGGGTAGACGTGAATTTCGATGCAGATGTTCAGTCTGCTACCATCGTTGGCGGTTGGGTTGAGGCGTCATATACTCCCATCAAAGCCTTGCAAGACCCCAAATATTACAGCCATTTCACCATTGCCAAGATTTTACCTGATGCAAAGTTGCAGACCTTGAATTTTGAGACAGCAGGGAATGTTGACATGGGTGTGGGCAATACGTGGAGCAGTATGCTAAAGAGGCCCTTACACCTTGACGCCGGTAACTATCTTATTGTCAGCGGTACACGCATGGCAAACGGCAGTGTATTGGCAGAGTTGTCGTCATTTCATGTTGAGCTGGGATACACTACCACCACTAAGCTGGAAATGCGTGAAAATACTGATGAGGTTCAGGTGATAGGCAATTTTAATTCGGAGAATAAGTTTAAACGAGCCGACAATGGCGAGCAGGTGAGCGTGCTGTCAACAACAGGGCGAGGGTATTTTGTAGTTGCCATATTGGGAGCACGTCAAGAGCCTACCAATCATGCTATGCGTGATATTGCAGCGATGAAGAAAGAATTGGAAGATTGGGGGCGTAGCATGGTGCTTCTCTTCCCCGACGAAAAGGGTTTTCAGAGTTTCGATGCCAAGGAGTTTGGCGAATTGCCCAATACGATTACCTACGGTATTGATGCCGACGGACATATTCAGAAAGAGATTGTATCGGCAATGAAACTTCAAAATGCAAGTCAGTTGCCGATATTTATCATTGCCGACACCTTCAACAGGGTGGTGTTCGTATCGCAGGGCTACACCATTGGATTGGGCGAGCAGCTGATGAAGGTTATACATAAATTATAGATTAATCATCATAGGAAAAGAGGAGAATGAGGATTTGTATAATATGTATTTGTCTATTTTTAGCTGATATCTCTAATGCGCAGCTTGTCGATAGCACGTTTGCACCTGACCAGACAGAAACGGATTGGGGAATAGTCAAGAGCATTCCTAGAGACGCATGGCAATTTGTATCATTGCCTGCAAGGTGGGACAATAGGCAGTGGTTCACGGCATCGGGA
>JBKECW010000031.1:0-48224 GCA_047975005.1 Bacteroidales bacterium
AATGCCTTTATACTCAACGAACATCAAGAGATAGAGCCAATAGTCCAAATTATAGACGATTACCACAGAAACAACAATATGGCAGCTGTTTTTGAAGTAAGAGTAGGCAAAGGAAAATTGCTGGCGTGTGCTTTAGACTTGGAGACAGACTTAGAGAAGCGTCCCGAAGTTCCACAATTTGAGGAAAGTGTATTGACATATATGCAGAGTAGCAACTTTCAGCCCAAACAGGAGCTTAGCCCCCAAGAGCTGGCGGAATTTCTGCCCGACCCGAGTACTATAATGCGAGTTGTAGAGGGCAGTAGTCGCTGGCCACTACACGACTATCGTGATATGCTGGACGGCGACCCCAACACTTTTTGGAGTAGCGAATGGAACGGCGAGTGGCGAGCAAGTGCATCGCACCATGTAATCATCGACTTGGGTAGTACTAAAGAGGTGTCAGGCTGTACATACACACCTCGTCAAGACTCTGAAAATGGACGTATCGGCAAATTTGAGATTCATGTAAGTAAGGACGGCAAGGAATGGGGAGAAGCAGTTGCATCTGGCAGTTTTGAGAACTCAAAAGAGCTTCAAAAGGTCGATTTTAAGGCAAAATACAATGTTAATTATATCAAAATCAACACTTTTTCAGAAGTTAATAATCGTAAATGGGCAGCCATTGCAGAATTATCGTTTTTCTGAACACCTTATAAACACTGAGTTTTATGGGCATAATATTCAGAATGCCCTCCAAGTTACACTTTGTTACTTATCTTTGCAGCAAAAATGGATAATAACAAATATAATCCGTTCTCTGTAAGCGCTTATCGCGGTGCAGAATACTTCTGCGACAGAGACGAGGAGACAGAACGTATAATCAGCAATCTTGAGAACGGCATATCGACAACCGTCGTGTCTATTCGCCGTATAGGTAAAACGGGGCTGATACACCACGTGTTGTATCAGCTTCCCACGGGGTGGCAGGGGGTATATATAGACATATTACCCAACATTTAAACCAAGGAATTGAATAAAATGAGAGAAAAAATTGAAATACCATTAAGCAAGAACAAATTATTTTTAGGAATTGGAGGCTCGATTTTATTTGCTGTTATAGGAATTTGGCTGTTTTTAAATGCAGAGAATTTTCAAGAACATTCTTTTCGATTGTTGAGAAATCCGATGGTCACGAAAGGAGTTGGTATTTTAGGGATTTTGTTCTTTGGTGCGACAGGAATTTTCGGATTTAGAAAATTGTTCGACAAAAAAGTTGGACTAATAATTGACTCAAACGGAATAACGGACAACTCAAACGCATCGAGTGTCGGACTAATTGAATGGAATGATATAACTGACATCATAACAAAGCAAGTAATGTCGACAAAATTTCTGCTGATTAACGTAAATGACCCTGAAAAATATATCGGAAAAGCAAAAAGCGGAATGAAAACCAAACTTATGCGTTCGAATATGAAAATGTACGGAACGCCACTTTCAATTACTTCAAATACGTTAAAATACGATTTTGGAGAACTTGAGAAATTAATACAAACTGAATTTGAACGAAATAAAAACGTTGGGTAACAATGTCTAAACGTAATGCGGGCAAAAGTGCCAAATCGAAGTTTCAGACTTCTATTCCGCCAAAGCTACGCTTTGACATTTTGAGAAAAAAAGATAAAACGCAAAGCGTAGCTTTGGCTACCGTTCGTGCCAAACTGAAAAGTTTTGGCTCTGAAACCCCGCACTACGCTTATACTTGACCATTAGAAACTGAGGACATAAATCAGTTTCTGAACCTGCTGGCGACATCTCTAATCAAGACCTTCCCTGAAAAGACAAGTATAGGCAAGCGTTTTTGGGAGTTTCTAAAGTCCTTACGCCCGACAATAAGTTACGACGCTCTGACTGGTGCGCCTCAGGCTTCATTTGAAAGTCAACAAAAGGAGGTAGAAATAAACATTGAATCGATATTCCAATACTTAGAAAAATTGAAATATCGAATAGTTATTGCCATCGACGAGTTTCAGCAAATCACCTCTTATCCTGAGAGAAATGTTGACGCATGGCTACGTACACGAATACAGCGGCTAAGAAATATTTGTTTTATTTTCTCGGGCAGTCAGCAACATCTAATTACAGAGTTATTTACGTCCCCCAAGCGACCATTCTTCAGAAGCACACAAATGCTTAAATTGGAGAAAATAGACAAGACCGTGTATTCCAAATTTATATGCAGTTCATTTAAGCGCCATGGCAAGAAAATTCCATTAAAAGTTGCAAGGAGCATGGTAGACTGGGCAAATACGCACACATTCTATGTACAGTTATTGGCAAATAGGACATTCTCGGCAACAGATGTGGCAGCAGGCGAAGAAACGTGGAAAGAGCAGGCACATTTACATTTAAAAGAGCAGGAGATGTTTTTTTTCTCACAGCGCAACATGCTCACAAAACCACAATGGAAACTACTGAAAGCCTTAGCTCACGAGGGTATTACCTATCAACCTACAGGCAAGGATTTTTTAGACAGATATAAACTAGGTACTTCTGCCACTGTTTTGCGCTCGCTCTCGACATTATTAAAATATGAGCTGGCATACAAAGAATACGACACCGACGGCAAATTGTACTACAGCGTGTACGATGTATTTATGCAACGCTGGGCAGAGACATCGCTATCAATCTAAGGCTGCATTTGAGTCTTATCGTCGGGCATACCCCACGGGCGTTTGCCGAATATTTTTTCTAGGTCTTCTGCCATTATTACCTCACGTTCCAACAATAGGTCTGCGAGTTGATTATGCTTTTCCTTATTTTCGGACAAGAGTTCTTTTGCTCTGGCGTATTGTTCGTTTATGATAATATTTATTTCATCGTCAATCACTTCGGCAGTACGTTCGCTATAAGGCTTTGTGAAGGACATATCCGAATTTGTAGAGTCGTAGTAACTCACATTTCCCACCTTATTGCTCATGCCAAATACGCTCACCATCATCGAAGCCATTTTGGTTGTTCTTTCAAGGTCGTTTTGCGCACCCGACGATATGTCATCAGTAAATAGCTCTTCGGCGGCACGCCCTCCTAGCAATGAACACATTTGGTCAAGTAGTTGATTACGAGTTTGCAATGACCGTTCTTCGGGCAGATACCAAGCAGCTCCGAGCGATTTCCCTCTGGGCACAATAGTAACTTTCACCAAAGGGTGGGCATGTTCAAGAAGCCAACTACAAGAGGCATGCCCTGCTTCGTGCAGTGCGATACGTCTTTTCTCGTCGGCAGTTATAATTCTGTTTCGTTTTTCAAGACCACCTACAATTCTATCGACAGCATCCATAAAATCTTGTCGTTCCACTTCATTTTTACCTCTACGAGCAGCGATAAGGGCTGACTCATTACAAGCATTTGCAATATCGGCACCGGAAAATCCCGGAGTTTGTTTTGCAAGAAATGAAACATCTAAATCGGCAGCGCACTTGATATCTCTGAGGTGAACTTTAAAAATCTCCTCACGCTCATTAAGGTCGGGCAAGTCAACATGTATTTGCCTATCGAAACGCCCCGCTCTGAGAAGTGCATTATCGAGCACATCTACACGATTAGTTGCTGCAATGACAATAATTCCTGAATTTGTCTCGAATCCATCCATCTCCGTAAGCAGCTGATTCAAAGTGTTTTCCCTTTCATCATTGCCTCCCATACTAGGACGAGAGCCGCGCGCACGCCCAACGGCATCAATCTCGTCGATAAAAACTATACAAGGAGCTTTTTCCTTTGCTTGTCTGAAAAGGTCTCTCACACGAGACGCCCCTACACCAACAAACATTTCCACAAAATCAGAGCCCGACATCGAAAAGAAAGGGACATTAGCCTCGCCTGCCATAGCTTTTGCAAGCAGGGTTTTTCCTGTTCCCGGAGGTCCGACTAGCAATGCGCCTTTAGGGATTTTTCCTCCTATTTTAGTATATTTATCGGGGGTTTTTAAGAACTCAACAATCTCTTCAACTTCTTCTTTTGCTTCGGCAAGACCTGCAACATCTTTAAAAGACATTTTGACTTTTGATTCGGGGTCAAAAATTTTGGCTTGCGATTTGCCGACATTAAATATACCGCCGCCACCGCCGCCACCGCCGCCGCGCGACATGCTACGCATAATATAAAAGAACAGTAGCAATGGGAGCCCAATCATAAGCACATAGTAGAATATACTACCATAATAATCTGTTACGGTATCGTATTCCAGAGATATTTCGCTTGTTCCTTCAGATAAGGACTCGTTTATTTTCCCGATTTGATTGCTAAATGTTTCGATTGAGCCAATTTGATATTCAAAATGAGGGCCTTTATTGGAGGGCTTACTATTTTGCAAATCAAATTCTTTTTTATACTTCTCAACACTAGTCGGTTTTAGGGTAACATAGGCTTTTTCAATACGTCCTTTTTCGACAAGTATTTTTTCAATGTCTCCATCTTTTGCCATTTTCTCTATGCTCACCATAGTTGTTTTGGCAGGAGTGTGTCCGACAGAGAAATACTGAACTGCAAAAATTCCAAGTAATATCAACCCATATATCCAGTAGGTGCTAAAAGGCGACTTTCTTCCCTTGTTTGGCATAAACGGTCTTCTATTGTTCTGCGGTCTGTTTATATTGTTATTATTTTTATCGTCCATCTGTTTATTCACTTTAATTTTGTTATGACCCCTTCGGTGTTACTCATCTTCGAGCATGCTTATCTCGGCATCTGCCCATAGTCCTTCCAAGTTATAGAAACCTCTAGTCTCTTCTCTGAAAACATGTACAATTATATTCCCATAACTAATCAACACCCATTGTCCTTGCGACTTACCCTCAACCCTTGAAGGTATCTCTCCTACTTCCTCCTTAACATTCTGTTCAACAGATCCAGCAATAGCTGCCACTTGAGTGTTTGAGCTACCCTGACAAATAATAAAGTTGGTATATTCGCTATGATTAAGTTTCTGGAAATCAATCACCGTGATCTTATGACCTTTATTTTTTCTTATTCCCTCTATAATAGAGTCTATCATTTTTTTATCGTCGTTCACATCTAAATATTTTATCTTTGCAAAGATAGTTAAAATAAATTGGCATCTAAAGATATTAAGGACTTGCCTATTTTGGTGTTGCGACAAGCACCCGCAACATAATTATAGCAAGTCTACTCATATCGCATATTAAAACAATCATGATGAAAGCAATTGGCAACAATATAATATCTTTGTCCGAAGTAGATTCAACCAACAACTATGCCAACAGTCTTAAGGATGACAAAGGCGCACATGGCACTGTCATTTTGGCAGACACTCAAATTGAAGGACGCGGACAGAGGGGTAACTCATGGGAAAGCGAAGCGGGCAAAAATCTAACATTTTCTGTAATATTGAGGCACTCTGAACTCCCTGTACAGAATCATTTTATGCTCAATATTTTCATCTCTTTATCAATATGTCATGCTATTAAGGAGTGTACCGGTAAAGAATGCAAGATAAAATGGCCTAATGATATTTATATCTCAAACAATAAGATTTGTGGTATTCTTACAGAAAACACTATCAATGGTTCTTACATAAGCAAGAGCATTATTGGCATTGGTCTCAACGTAAATCAGGCATATTTTTCCGAGGGTATTCCAAATCCTACGTCGATATATTTAGAAACTGGATGTGTCGTATCAATTGAGAATATTTTCAAACAATTAGTAGAAAGCATGAATATTTTTTACGATATGCTAGCCAGCAAAAAGTACGAATACCTAAACGATGCTTATCTATCTAATTTATATCGCATTGGGGAGGTTCATTCCTTTTTTGACCGAGTCGTAGGACATTGTAGTTTTGAGGGGAAGATAGTTGGGATAAGCGAAATTGGGCAATTACAAATTTTAGATTCTTGTGGAAAGTTGAGGGAATTTAATTTCAAAGAGCTAGAATTTGTCATTTAGGTTTTTTAGTTCGCGCAGTTCTTCCATTTGTTTATTTGCAAATATAAATTCCTTTAAAGCCTCGTTGTCGGAGTCAAATATCCCTGAGCCTTCTCCGCGCCAAGCGATTTCGCCTTTGTTTAGAAACACTATACGCTCTCCTATCTCTACAACGGAGTTCATGTCGTGCGTGTTTATTACAGTTGTAATATCAAAATCATGAGTAATCTCCGAAAGAAGTTCGTCTATTTTCTTAGAGGTTTGAGGATCTAGTCCCGAATTCGGCTCATCACAAAATAGATACTTAGGATTTAGTGCGATAGCACGAGCGATGGCAACACGTTTCTGCATACCTCCACTAATCTCTGAAGGCAATGATTTTGCGGCATCAACTCCTACTCTGTCAAGACAGAAGTCTACTCTTTTTTGCATCTCTACCTTAGTCATTTTAGAGAACATTTCGAGTGGAAATCTAACATTGTCCTCAACATTTACAGAGTCAAAAAGAGCACCGCCTTGAAATACCATCCCCAGCTCTTTTCTCAAATTTTTCTTTTCCTTCGGGCTCATAGCCGTGAAGTTGTCATTTCCATAGTAAATACTTCCAGAGTCGGACTGTATAAGCCCCGTCAAGGATTTTATAAGTACCGTTTTGCCAGATCCACTCTGACCAATAATAAGATTGACTTTGGCATCTTGAAACTCACAACTAATATCTTTCAGGACATGTTTTTCACCAAAAGATTTATTTAAATTTTCAATTTTTATCATGTCATTAATAATAGAGTTAGGACAAGGTCTGCCACAACGATTAACATCATTGAATTCACGACAGCTTTAGTACTTGCACTTCCTACATCAACAGACCCACCTCTTACGTAATATCCAAAAAACGAGGATACTGTAACAATAATAAACGAATATACTACTGTTTTTATGAAAGAGAATGTCACATAATATGGGTTAAACAGATATCTTATTCCCTCGACATAGTCAGCCACTGCAATAGCTCCGGTTACCGGACCGATTACAAGTCCTCCCATCAACCCCATTATAATACTTAGAGCATTGAATAAGGGGAACATAAAAACGACTGCTACGACTTTTGGTAAAATAAGATGAGCTATCGGGTTGACCCCCATGACTTCTAAGGCATCGATTTGTTCTGTCACCCTCATCGTTCCAATTTGCGAGGTTATATACGAGCCGATTTTGCCGGCAAGTAGCAATCCAAGAATTGTCGATGAAAATTCCAGCAATATACTATCGCGAGTTGCCAGCCCTATAAGAGACTTCGGTAACAGCTCATTATCAAGATTATAAGACATCTGCATTGTCAGTATTCCTCCAGAAAAAGAAGAAATCATCACAACTAGCCACAATGATTTCATTCCAAGGCTTTCTATTTCCACAAACACTTGCTTCCAAAAAAACTTCAGGTTCAGAGGTTTTGAGAATAAATCTTTCAGCATTAAGGAGTATTGCCCGACTATTTCCAGCGTGCTTAACATAAATTGTTTTTTTGCATTTATAAGATTACTTTTGCAAAGATAGTATTAATATTAATGATTATGATATTTATAAATCTGCCCATGCAGAAGCCAGAAAAAATTACTATTTTTGGGCTTTAACAAAAAAAACATTGCCATGAATAATAACTTTGCCGTAATTATGGCAGGAGGTATCGGGAGTCGATTTTGGCCACTGAGTAGGCAAAAGCGTCCGAAGCAATTTCTTGATGTTCTTGATACTAACGAGACTTTTATACAAATGACATTTAGACGATTGTCAAGCATTTGTCCTATTGAGAATATATATGTAGTAACCAGCGAGCTATATAAAGACCTAACACGTGAGCAGTTGCCTGAATTGTCTCCCAATCAGATATTGCTTGAGCCGGCAAGGAGGAACACTGCACCCTGTATTGCTTATGCATCTGCAATAATTGAGCGGATAAATCCAAATGCCAATATTATTGTATCTCCCTCAGATCACTTAATCTTAAAGGAAGCAGAGTTTACCAAGCAGCTTAACAACGGCATTAAGATCGTCAGCAATAGTGATGCAATACTCACCATTGGCATAACTCCATCACGTCCGGAAACAGGCTACGGCTATATACAAATTGGCGACAAAGCGGACACGCCTAATATAGACAACGAATATAAGGTCAAGACTTTTATAGAAAAGCCTAACGAAGACATGGCTAAAAAGCTTGTTGACTTAGGAGATTTCTACTGGAATTCAGGCATTTTCCTATGGAGTTTAAGCACCATACAATCGGCATTTAACAAGCATCTTCCAGAGATTTATGAATTATTCAAGTCTCTTCCTAGTAATATTGCTGATATTAGTAAGCAACAAGTAAACGAGGTTTATTCTGCATGTACTAATATATCTATTGATTATGGCATCATGGAAAAGGCAAATAATGTTCGGGTTGTATGTTGCGATATAGGTTGGAGTGACTTAGGCACGTGGAAAGCGTTGTATTTGACTAAAAAAGACGACCAAGCCAATAACCTTATTGGCAAAGAAGTTCATTTCTCCAACAGTAAGGAATGTGTGTTTAGGGGTGTAGAGGGCAAGGCTTACATACTGGACAATCTTGATGATTATATCATTGCAGATACTGACGATGTGCTGCTAATATGCAAAAAGGAAAGAGAGAAAGATTTAAAGCATTTCATGTCAAGGCTTGAAAGCAATAGTGGCGACAAATATTTGTAGATTTTTCTTAAAAGAACCCTCAGTACTAATCCTTAATCAATTCGTCTCGAAGAGAACTTCTTAAGCACCTAAATCCGATATAGGCTCGTGTTGTATCTTGGTATTCGTAATCGCGAGTATAAACTCGAATAAAGTCCTTAGGGTCTTTCCATGAGCCTCCTCTGACTACCTTTCTTCTCATTGCTGGCGGGTCTCCTGGTTTAGCATCATAGGCGACTATCGGATTTAGGTCGTTAATAAAGCCCATAGACACCTCAGAATAAGCATCTTCTGTCCACTCTGCAACATTCCCTGCCATATCGAATATTCCATATTCGTTTGGTTCGTACGAAGCTACAGAAACAGTAGTCGCACCTTGGTCTGTGTCAGCGATATAGTTTCCGCGCAAGGGTTTAAAATTAGCAAGGAGGCAACCATTGCAATTTCTGGCATAATATGCACCCCAAGGGTATATTGCCCCTTCGAGTCCCCCTCTGGCAGCGTATTCCCACTCTGCTTCAGTAGGCAATCTATAATCGAATACTTTATTTTCCCTCTCTCGCTCTAGATATTCATTCATATTTTGGGTTCGCCAATGGCAAAAAGCTTTGGCTTGTTTCCAAGTGACTCCGACAACTGGATATTCATCAAATCCGGGATGTGAGAAGTAGCCGATTGTGAGAGGTTCGTTATATGAATATTCGTAATCTCTTATCCAGCATAAAGTGTCAGGATATACATATACATCTACTTTTCTAACAAAGTCTTTACGCCCACTAACAGGAATAGTTTCGCCGTCTGCATTAACAAAGTTTCCTTTATATGTTTTAGTTTTGTAATCGTAGGTTTTTGATGTTTGAGCTGCTTGTCTGTAGTCATACCAGTAGTATGTATACTTGAGTGCTCTTGGATCTATTTCTAGGCTGTTTGGTGCTAGCCGGTCATGCACATCATAGCACATAGGCTCTAATGCCTGTAAAATTTCAGGATCCCTTGTGTCCAACCTAACATCAAAATTCACCTTGGCTGGGTCAATTGGATTTCCTGCTTTGTCTTCTGTTATTAGAAATTCAGGAAATACTTTACCCAGAGTTTCGCGAGCAGTTTTGTCTTTTACGTATTCGATAAATTGCTTGTACTCAGAATTTGTTATCTCTGTTTCGTCAATCCAAAAAGCATCTATGGTAACTTGTTTTAGTCCTCTCATTTGGGACAATATCTCTTCGTCGTTTTGTCCCATCTTATAGCTACCTCTGGGTACGAACGCCATTCCATACGGTATCTGTTCAAAGAAATTTCGACTTTTCCTTTGCCCAACAAGTTCATATTCTTGTTTAGATTTAGACCTCGTTTTCACGAAGTTACAAGAAGTCAGAAGTATTGCAACTATTATTATTATTGGACAAATTCTAGTCATAGAAAAATTTCGATATGAGTTAAAAATAAATCGGATTTTAGTAACACTAAGATACTATTTAATTGAGAGACTAAATTATTAGTATTCCCATAGATCTTGTTCAAAATTAAAGAGTTTATTTTCGATTTCCTCAGATTCTCGCATTGCGTCCTTTCCTGATTTATACTCCCAGATGAATCGGTTTAGGTCGGAACTTTCTTTTACGATGTATGAGCTAAAATATCTATTTATGAAAAGGTCGTCGTACGAGAATGAAGCTGCCTGGTTGTCTTGATTAAACACCTCGCTACGAGCAAGGAGATTGCGAGCTTCGGGGTAGTGTATCCAGCACACAAGTGTTCTCTGTATATTTTCGGGGGTTTCTTCTGCGCCATCTCTGTAAAATTCTCTTATAGGGCAAATTCCTACGACTCTACATCTAAACATTGATGTTCTTTTGTCTAGATACCACACTTCCTTTATCATATATTGATAAATTTCGTCGGTACGAGCAGCCCCTTCAATGGTAACGCTTTCGGTTTCGCCGGTTTCAAAGTTCGTTTTTTCGATTACCTGAGAGCCGGAACCTAGCTGAGCGTTGACCTCCTCCAATGTCATTGGTTTCTTAAAGTCTTCGCCAGTTCTGGCATCATAAGCAATGAGTTCTCCTGTTCTTATACCAGTCAGAATAACATTAATCAGGCTATTTCTTCCTTCTGTTTTCTCTAAAGGCAGATAAAGGCGTTGGTTCATTTTTTCTCTAACGTCAACTATTCTCCAAAATGTTTTTCGCCAACGTATATTGGACTCATCAACAGAGGGTAATGGCAATGGCACCCTTTCTTTAATGCTCTTATTTTGGAAGAGTTGGTCCATTGCTTGTGCTTTGCTTTCCGTTCGAGAGAGAGAGAGGAAAGGCAAAGTCAGTAAGAGTATCAATACAAATCTGTTCATAGGTAAAAATCTTAATTCTACAGTTTTCTGTAGCAATAATCACTACATCACACATTTTAGAACTGCATAGTAGGAATGATTATTGCGTTATAATTGCTCTAGTTCATTTTAAAACTAATCGGTGGCAAAGGTCTTCTTGTTCCGTCATCGCCTTTTGCAAAGATATTGTCTATATAAACGACATCACCACGACTAAGATTGCTAAATTGTGATTTCATCTCAGGCGTAAATCTATTGTTGCCACTTTGCCATGTGTTGGAGAAACCACTTTTCGTAATACTTACATTAAAGCCCGTAACAACAAACTTAAGGTTAAAGTCAAAGTCTTTCATTACTGCCAATATTCCATCCTGCACGGCAAATTCGGCTTTTGAAATAGTTCCACCTTGTTTATTTGCTACCATTGGTATCGGATCTGGTACTTTTTTCACTCTGAAAGACATTGAGCCTAAATTAAATGATGAGCCGTCGACATTTGCGCTTACATTAATTTTTGTTTTTGAGCCATCGTTGTCTAAAGACTCAGGGAATACGACCCATCCTCCACCTTGTCTTTCTGCTCTCATATTGCTAAAACTAGGGTTAAGGCTGTTGGGGCTTACTCCTCCTCCAGATATTGAGATAGGATTGGGAACCCCCATATACAAAACGTTCATTTTGGTGGGAGATATCGTTGCCGAAGGAGCAACAACGGTATAATCAAATTCAAAAGAATGATTCTCTACATCGCCTTTTGGTCCGGTGATTGCTATATTTCCAGAGCGTTTAAACTGCCCCACCGACGATGTTGTAACTCTATATTTACCTACTCCTCTTTCGACAGGGATTGCACCACCACCTACTGTGATTATTGGTGTTTTAGTGTCGTCTACAGCAGAAAGATATATACTTGCCTCGAAAGGCTGTCCAGCAAGCACTATTTTACTTTCGGAAGACACCTGTGCACTTAGCGTGTTGAATTTAAAATCTTTAGCACCAATTTGGCTAAACAGGAAATTTAATATTGAGGTTTCTAGATTTCTAGACTGCAATTCCATGTTTGTCATTATTGTCAAACATGCGGTTAGAGGTTTTGCTCTAAAGTTGTCTGTTTCCCATGTAGCATTTCCCTCGCCGAATTCTTGTTTAGGGTTTTCGGTGTTAAGGCTTTTTTCTATCTCACTGTTAATGCCTTCGGCGTCTGTACCAAGACCTTCTACAACTTTTTTTAGTTTTGCTTTTGTTTCTATTATTTTATTTTTCAGGCGAGTTCCTCCGCTCTCTTCGCCATCACCACTTTCTACCAATACGCGCTCTGGCACGTTCAGTTCATCGGGTTTGGATACAATAAACACGTTACCATCTGGTGCTATAACGTATGTACTGTTGTCAGTAAGTGGGTTTTCCGGCGATTCTGCCTTTCCTCCTCCTTCTGTAACTAAGTATACTTTAAGGCTATCAATATAGTCTACCAACTCTGTTGTTATTGCCGACACTTCTTTAGCTTTTTCTAAGAGAGGTGCTACATCTTCAGGATCTTGGCTCATTGCTTGATTAAATTGGTTGATGATTGACTCGTTTTTTGATGCAACATTCACCAATGTCTCCGCTAGATTTCTGTTTACGACTCTAAATGCGTCCAATACTTCGGCAGATACATTCAGCGCAAGCATTGCCGTAAGGACAATGTACATCATGCTGATCATTTTCTGTCTTGGTGTTTCCGGACAATTCTTTGCTCCCATACCTAATCTTTATAAATTTATTAAACTTAGCATTAGGCCTTAATAGCATTAAGCATTTTGCCATAGAACTTGTTGAGTTCTTCCATGTTTTGATTAAGCTGTGCGCTTTGTTCTTTATACTTTCGAACCTCATCAATAGATGATGCTATCATCTTATTCATCTCTGCCAACTGCTCTGAGAAGTTTGATGCCATGTTCAACTGCTCTACGGTAGTTTTTAGTTGAGTTCCTATAGATTCATTCAGATCTCCTATATTCGCTGCAAGAGTGGCCATGCCCTCGTTATATTTACCGGTGTTTGAAGATACTGTTCCAATCTCCTTATTCAGTTCGTCAATCATTCCTACATATGTAGTATTAAGGCGATTGTTGGCATCATTCAGCTGAGAAGTAAACGCTTTTCCTGAATTTGTTATCTCGATAGTTGTATTGTCATACGAACTTACCAACTTATCCATTGCTGTGTCTATGCTTTGAACTGCTTTTTTGTTTACTTGAGAGAACACATCCATTGTGTCTGAAGCGGAGTTCAAGTTGTTCACATATAAGTCTGTAGCAACAGTAGCCTGCGATATGTCTCCCAAAGAGCCTGAAATAGAATTTAAACGTTCGAAGCTGATTCTTAATTTCTCTAGGGCTTCTGGGGTTATCCCTGCCTCATCGAACACTGAGTGTACGCTACCGGCTGCTGCCGATTGTGTTGTTGCAACAGCTCCGGATAAGGAGAAATTTACCGCATTACTATCTTCTTCATCATCGTATTCGCCCGATAACATTGGAAATACCCTTGTCCAATCTGGCTGTTCGATATGGGGTTCGAATATCCCCATAATAAATATAAACGCTTCTGTACCGAGACCAATAGTAAGGAATGTTCCTGCCATAGGCCAGTGCTGAAGTTTAAACAATGCACCAACGATTACTACTGCGGCTCCCAATCCGTAGATTATACCACTGATGTTTTGCCATGCTTTAGAGCTAAAAAAACCACCTTTTTTTGCCATCTCTTTACTAAAATTAAATGTACTACTTTCTTTTATAATTCTTAAATTCACTACCGAGCGACGACTTCACACACCTAAATCCAACAAACGATCTTGTTGTGTCTTGATATTCGTAGTCTCGTGTTGATACTTGTATATAGTTTACGTCGTCTTTCCACGATCCTCCTCTTATTACCTTGCGTTTCATTGCTGGAGGGTCGTCAGGTTTAGCTTCGTAGTAGAACGTTGGATTTAAGTCGTTTATATAGTTGTATGCAGCTTCGTCGTATGCGCTCTCTGTCCATTCGGCCACGTTACCTGCCATGTCGTACAATCCATAATCGTTTTTGTCATACGAGGCAACTTTGGCCGTCATCATAGCATCGTCTGCTGTATAATCTCCTCTGAGGGGTTTAAAGTTTGCGAGTAGTTCACCCTTGCTACTTCTAGCATAATATCCTCCCCATGGGTATTTTGAAAGACTGCGACCTCCTCTGGCAGCGTATTCCCACTCTGCCTCAGATGGCAGTCTATATTCTTGTATTTCCGGCTTTTTAATGTTTTTCATGTGTTGGTTCATAATTTCTGTTCGCCATTTACAGAATGCTTTGGCTTGTTTCCACGAGACACCAACAACCGGATAATCGTCAAATCCGGGATGCGAGAAATACATAACTACCCAAGGTTCGTTGTACGAATAATCGTAGTCGCGAATCCAGCATAGCGTGTCTGGATATACAGCGACAGACTGCTCGAAGATAAAGGATTTTCGACCTTCAACGGGTATTGTTTCTCCTTCTTGATTAACAACTGTTCCTTCATATGTCTTTGTTTCGGGATCATATGATCTTGAAACTTTTGCTGCTTGTCTGTAGTCGAACCAGAAATAGGTATAAACCAAGCCCCTCGGGTCTATCTCTGCACTGTTATCTAATCTGTCATTTTCAGAGTAGTGCATTTCTTCGAGAGAATTGTTTATCTCCGGATCATTAAAATCTAATTTTTCATCCCAGTTAATTAGTGGGGGGTCGATTGGGTTTCCGTCTCTATCTTCAGTAATTAGAAACTCAGGGTATTGTTTCCCTAGTGTTTGTCTAACCATTTTTTCTTTTACCCAATATACAAACTGTCTGTACTCGTTGTTTGTTATTTCTGTTTCGTCAATCCAGAAGGCGTCAACAGTAACCGTTTTATTGGGAACAAATCTAGAGTTTGGGTCTTGATCGTTAGAACCTATAATAAAACTTCCCCTATTAACCATTTGCATTCCCAATGGTTTATCTTCGGAGTATCTAGATCCTTTTCGTGATCCCACAAGCTCTCCATTCTTGCTGCCTCTGCTACTGGAGCTTAACTTAGAGCATCCGACAAAACCGATTGCGGAGAATGCAATTAGTGCAAACACGACAAACTTATTTTTATTCATTTTTTTCATAAATGCCTAATGCTTTTATAATTCTTTTTTCCTCGCTTTATAAGCCTCATTGCATAAGACAGATACACCTCGTGCGAGCCTCCAAAGCTAACAAATTTTCCCAAATCTAAATCATATGAGTATCCGACTTTCAACCCTGAAAACAGCTCCATTCCTAACAGCAAAGACACTGCGCTTCCTGTTCTAAATGTTATACCACCCCAAAATTGTTGGTCATATTCGATTATTGCATTCAGGTCCAACTGTACATCTGCCATGTCTGATTTTACAAATATAGCAGGTTTTATTAGAATAAGTGGATTTCCTGTCTCAAAATTCATTCCCCCCATCAAATAAATATGTCTTGCCAAGAAATAACTGCTTTCGTATCCTTCATATTTCACTTCTGGTGCAAGCAAATGGTTGACAGAGAGTCCTACATAATACCTTGGGTTTTCGAGGTATATCCCCATGTCAAAATCGGGGGTTATTTGGCTATGTTCTCCCTGTGGTATTAATGGGTCGGATGTACTTCCGGTGTAACTGTCTCCATCAGGCACCTCCCACTCGCCGCTTAGCTTAGAGTTTACAAAGTTAATACCTAGCCCCAGCCTCAAATTTCCAAATCCAGTCTTTATGGGTTTTGATATACCCAAGCCGTATGTAATATTATTAAAGAATCCTATTTCATCGCTGATAACTTTGAGACCTACTCCCCATGTCGAATTGAAGGCATCTAGCCTTGTTTCGGCATTCAGCTGGTAGGTTTTTGGTGCTCCATCCAACCCTGTCCATTGAAATCTATTGTTAGAGACTATGTTTAGGTCTGCACTTCCTCCTGCAAATGCGGTGTTAATGGCGTACTTGCTGAACATAAATTGAGTTGTCAAGGGATCCGATTGTGCATATCCCAATCTGGTTCCCATAAAAAATAGAATACTAAAGACTACTAATTTTTCTATGTTCGTTGTTATTTTCATCCTATAATTTGTACGTAGACAAGCTCTCCGTATTTGTTTTGTTGGAACGTATTATTTTACTTTTTATTTTATAATGTAAACTTATTTTTCACTTACTCCACTCCTTTAGTCATATAATAAAAGATCCGTGATGTAATATTACCTTTGTTTGCTTCTTCGAAGTCAAAGTCCGTACACGGCATATATTTATGTTCGTCCCAGGTTGCATCTCCATTAAGGTCGTCTAGCACCTCGAACCAAAACCGGCCTGTAATTTCGCTTTGATAAAAAGTCGAGACTATATCGGCATCGTCTATTGACACTATATATTTTTTAAACAAGTCCTCTTCATTTTCCGGGTGTTCGTTTACTCTGAACATATAGGATTCGCAGAAATACCAAATTGCCTGAGCCAACACGAATGAGCTGACATTTCGGCTGTCGTATTTAGGTAAATAATTGAACAATCCGACGCAAGACACAGAAGCCGACACTCCCGAAAACACCATCAACTTGCAAAGCTCTTCGCTGCATAGTCCATTTGAGTTTGGCTTTTCCACCGCCATAAAATCTGCTGCCTTGAGTACTCCCATGTCTATTCCGACAACATCTGACTCTCTTATAATGGGCTCGGCATCAAGCATAAAGTCGTCACGCAGGCTACCAAGGCTTAGATTCTCGATCTTGTTTCTGACATATTTCTCTGTCAAGCAAAGTTGTTTTTGGTATCCAACATTTGCTACGTCTACTGTTTTCTCTCTGTATGCTCTAGTTAGAAAGTTATGTGTTCCTATTGCATTGGGACTATTATCTTTTATGTCTAGTGTACTGTCAATATTTATGAATTTAATTTGTTGGTCTTTTTTGTTTCTTCCTATTCCATCAAGTACAGCAAGAATGAGGTCTTGACTTCCGCCCATCAATACGGTAGTAATTTCGAGAGAATTCAGGTAAGCGATTATCTCGCTCAAAGCAACGTATGTGTCGTCAACGGTTTTCCCTATCTTCAAGTCCCCTAGATCTGCGATTTCAAATCCATTTATTCTTCTCAGCTTGTACAATTCTTCTCTGACAAGAGCAGGTCCATCTGCACTTCCTGAGACAAGGGAATTTCTGTCTTCGGGCACACCAAGAATAACAACGTCAACATCAGTAGGAATGATATCGTCGCTAATGCATACGACATTCTTTCCAAACGTATGTTCTGAAGATTCTTCTATCATTTCCACGACAGAGGTATTATCGAAGTACAGGCTTAATTCCATATTCGTTATTTCTTCTTTTTGGAAGTTTTCTTTTTTGGAGTTTTTTCTATTATCTCTTTGCACATTTCTAATGTGAGCTCATTGGGGTCTTGCTTTTTAGGAATCTTATAATTTCCTTTTTTGAATGATATATACGGTCCCCATCGTCCTTCGAGTATCTTAATTTCGTCCTCGCCATCTTGAAAAGTCTGAATCAGTGCTTTTCTGTCTTTTTCTCTCTTCTTTTCTATCAGCTCTACAGCCCGGTCAAGGTCTATTGTCATGGGATCGTCAACATCTTTCTCAAGAGACACAAATTTGTTATCATGTCTTACATACGGACCGAATCGGCCAAGACCAATGGTTACGACTTTCTCCTCATACTCTCCTAGCTGCCTCGGAAGTTTAAATAGGTCAAGGGCTTCTGCAAGAGTAATGGTTTCGATGTGTTGACCATTACGTAATTTAGCAAATGTAGGTTTTTCGTCTACATCTTCGCCACCTTCACCAAGTTGAGCGTATGCTCCATAACGTCCTATTTTTACAGATACCGGTTTGCCTGTCTTGGGGTCTTCTCCGAGGATACGCTCGCCTTTTGCTCGTTCAGAATTTTCCAGTGCTTCTTCAACACTTTTATGAAATGGCTTGTAAAACCCATCTATCATTTTCTGCCATTGCTTTGTTCCTTCTGCTATTTCGTCAAGGTTTTTCTCTACCATTGCGGTAAAGCTATATTCCATTATTCTACTGAAATGCTCTACTAGAAAATCGTTGACAACCATCCCTATGTCTGTTGGGAATAGTTTTGACTTTTCGGCGCCGTAGTTTTCTTTCTTTTTTTTCTTTTTTATTTCCTTTTTACCAGCGTCTAATGTAAGTACGTTAATTTCTCTTACTGCTGGTTCTCTATCCTCCTTAACCACATAGCTGCGATTTTGTATTGTCGTTATTGTCGGGGCATAAGTGGATGGTCTTCCGATACCCTGTTCCTCAAGTTTTTTCACAAGGCTTGCCTCTGTATATCTCGGGGGTTTCTGCGAATATTTCTCCACGGCATCTGCATTGTTCAAGACGAGTGCTTCTCCTATCTCTAAGGATGGAAGAAGTCCTTTCGTATCCTCGCTTTCGCTGTCATCATCCTGCGATTCTATGTATACATTTAGGAAACCGTCAAACTTAACAACTTCGCCAGTGGCAATAAATTTATGCTTGTCATTGTCTAATTTTACGCTGATGGTCGTTTTTTCAAGCTCTGCATCACTAATTTGTGAAGCAATAGTCCTTTTCCAGATGAGATCATACAATTTCTTTTCTTGGGCAGTTCCCCCTTCCACCTTTTTGTCCATATAAGTTGGACGTATTGCTTCGTGAGCTTCTTGAGCCCCCTTTGCCTTTGTGGTGTATTGACGAATTTTCAAATATTTTTCACCAAATTTTTCTAATATATACTTCTTTGCTGCTCCTATTGCCAGGTCTGACAGGTTGACCGAGTCTGTTCTCATGTATGTAATCTTTCCTGCCTCATACAGTTTCTGAGCGACGCTCATGGTTTGCGAAACAGAAAATCCGAGTTTTCTGCTAGCTTCTTGCTGTAGTGTTGACGTCGTAAATGGCGCTGCTGGCGAGCGTCTTAGCGGCTTCTTCTCTACATTCTCGACAGTAAATTTCGCGTTCCTACATTTTTCCAAGAAGGCTTCTGCCTCGCTTATCGTTTTGAAGCGTACGTTCAGCTCTGCCTCAAGATTTTTTCCGGCTTTTTCAATTATGAATTTTGCAAATACTCTATATGCAGACGTAGAGCTGAAACTCATTATTTCTCTTTCCCTGTCTACTATCAAACGTACTGCGACGGACTGTACTCGCCCTGCCGAAAGCGAGGGTTGAACCTTACGCCAAAGAACCGGAGACACTTCAAAACCGACCATTCTGTCTAGCACTCTTCTGGCCTGCTGTGCATCGACAAGGTTTTTGTCTATATCTCTAGGATTTTCTATTGCCTTGAGTATAGCAGACTTAGTTATTTCATGGAATACTATTCTTTTCGCTTTAGATTTGTCAACATTTAATGCTTCGGCCAAATGCCATGCTATGGCTTCTCCTTCGCGATCTTCATCGGAAGCGAGCCATACGGTTTCTGCTGACTTAACCTTCTTCTTCAGCTCCCTGACAACATTCTTCTTATCATCAGAAACTATATATCGAGGTTCGTAGTTATTATTTAAGTCGACTCCAAAATCTTTCTTTTCAAGATCTCTAATATGACCATAACTAGACACGACCTCAAAGTCTTTCCCTAAAAATGTCTCTATGGTCTTAGCTTTAGCAGGAGACTCTACTATAACCAAATTACTAGGCATAAACAAGATACAATAATTAATATTACGGCAAAGGAACAAAAATGTATATAACTTCGCAAACATGCTTATTCTATTTAATCAACACTCAAACATCTTCAACTTGTTACATCGCTAATAATCAAAGGTGTACAAGCCATACAAGAAGTAGCATTTTTATAAATTCTTCTTGTCTCCATTCTATGTCATTAGGGTCTACATCAATAAAAATAATTAAAAGTTCTATAAATGGATAGTAATACTTATTTTTGCACACTGAGTTATATTGATAATACAAATTATTCTGGCATGAAGAACAAAGTGAGCAAAGGCATGAGTAAAGATTTTCGCAGATACGTCATAAAATCTTGGATGATATATTTCTCGATTGTTTTTGCGATTGGTCTATTTTTTTTAATGATTTCGTTTGGGGCATTAGGATTTGTGCCATCTTTTGAGGAATTAGAAAACCCAGAGGGAACAATTGCCAGCGAAGTTATTTCCGAAGACGATAATGTCCTAGGAAAGTATTTTATTGCCAGCGAAAACAGAAGTGTACTTGCATACGAAGACCTACCTGAAAGCCTTGTGGACGCATTGATATCGACAGAGGACGTGCGATTTCGTGAGCATGCAGGTATCGATATGCGAAGTTTGTTTAGGGTTGTAAAAGGCGTATTAACAGGCAACAGCTCTTTAGGAGGAGGAAGCACCCTGTCTCAACAGCTTGCCAAGATGCTTTTCCCTAGGCAGGTAAATGCATCAATCCCCAAGTTGATAATGCGAAAATTTAAAGAATGGGTAATCGCTGTAAAATTAGAACGCAGTTATACAAAGAACGAAATCATAGCGCTATATTTGAATAGGTACGACTTCTTGAATCTTGCAGTCGGCATAAAATCTGCATCTCGCATTTATTTCAACATTATTCCTGACTCTCTGAAAATTGAGCAGTCTGCCATGTTTGTAGGTATGGCTCAAAACTCTTCGCTATACAATCCGGTAAGATTTCCGGAAAGGACCTTAAATAGGAGAAATGTTGTATTAAACCAAATGGAGAAGTATGAATATATAGATGAGGTCACCTGTGATTCATTAAAACAGCTACCATTGGAGCTTAGTTTCAAGAAAGAAGACTTTAAGGAGGGCTTAGCCTCCTATGCCCGCGAATACATAAGGCAATACATGACTGCCAAAAGACCAAACATTGAGAATTACGCATCGTGGCAAGGCGATTTATACGAGAAGGATTTATATGAATGGGAAAACAACCCCCTTTACGGCTGGTGCGAGAAGAACAAAAAATCAAATGGCGAATCATACAACGTATATAAGGATGGACTAAAGATTTACACTACGATAAACTCGCGCATGCAAGGCTATGCCGAAAATGCCGTTAAGGAACATCTTTCTAAGGTTATACAACCGGCATTCAACAAACGCCTAGAAAGATTTAGAAATCCGCCTTTTGGCAATGATTTATCAGATAAAATGGCGCAAGATTTATTTTGGTCAGAAATAAGAAAAACCGAGAAGTACAGAGTGCTGCGAAATGAAAAAAAGAGCAACGACGAGATACGTGCAGCTTTTGACGAGCCTCATCCTATGCAAGTTTTCACATGGCAAGGAGACGTAGACACAATAATGTCTTCTCTTGACTCTATCAAGCATTATTTGAGTTACTTTAGGAGTTCTTTAATATCTGTAGATGTTCCTTCAGGACATATAAAAAGTTATGTCGGAGGTCCCAACATAAGCCACTTTATGTACGATATGGTATCGCTGGGCAAAAGACAGCCGGGCTCGACGGTAAAACCCTTTTTGTATACATTGGCAATACAAAACGGTATAAAACCATGCAAAATGGTGCCAAACATCCCCCACGAGTTTGTTTTACCCAACGGTAGAACATGGGTCTGCAAAAATGCCAGCAGTGCCGGTCAGGGACAAATGGTAAGTCTTCAGTGGGGCTTGCAAAACTCAGTAAATCAAGTAACGGCATGGGTAATGAAGCAGTTTTCTCCCGAGTCTATGAAAGAAATAATGCAACGAGCCGGTATACAATCACGCATAGACCCAGTTCCATCTATGTTCCTAGGGACTAGCGATGTTACCTTAATGGAACTTACCGGAGCTTACACAATGTTTCCCAACAGCGGAGTGTCACTAACACCTATTATAGTGTCGCACATAGAAGACAAAAATGGAAAGACTCTTGCCACATTTAGGGCTACACCTCACGAAGTTGTTGACTCGAACACCGCCTACACCATGGTAAAGATGATGCAAAATGTGGTGAAAAGCGGCACTGCAAGAAGGCTTACGTTCAATCGCCCCTATGGTAATCATACCGAGGAAATAGGAGCAAAGACGGGTACAACGCAAAAACATGCAGACGGATGGTTTATGGGTTATACTCCGAAACTTGTTACAGGAGTATGGACAGGGGCAGAGCTGAGGAGTATTCGATTTCCAGACATCTCTATGGGGCAAGGTGCTGAGCTTGCATTGCCTATTTGGGGAGTATACATGAACAAAGTCCTTAACGATTCAAAAATAACAGCCTATTCAAAATCTGATGTTTTTGAAATTCCATCTGGTTACAATGCCTCAGATTATACCTGTGGCAATGACGACAATTACTCATATTATTCTACAGATTCCACAAACGAGGAAGCCGAAGAGTTTGACGATTTATTTTAAATAATACATAATGATATTTACATTTATATTTACAGCCGATGATGATGATGACGACTTTAGGCTGAGTATAAAAATTGATGCGTCATCATCGTTTGAAGCCCTTAACAAAAGTATTCAACAGGCATTAGGATACAAGTCCGACCAGCTCTTTACTTTTCAAATTCCCGATGAACGAGGCAATCTCGATGTGGAAATATCGCCTATGATTTACGAAGAGGGAGATACTAGTCTGCCAATGAATACCGATCTAGACTATGTCTATTCGCTAAAAGGAATATTGACAATGTATGTATTTGACATGATTAACAACAGGTTTTTAGTTATGGAACTTACAGACATAGATGAAAACAATAATTCTGAAAGTCCTAATGCGGAATTAGAAGGAACTCCCCCCGCACAGATATTACAATATTCCAGCAATAACACCTCAAAATCGTTCTTGGATGATTTTGATAATATCAAAGACCTTGACGAGTTGAACGACGATCTTGACGAGTTGGACGACGATCTATTCAGCGATGAAGATGATTATTAACCAATTATGCCTAGACTAATTGTAATTGTTGGTCCAACAGGAATAGGGAAGACAAAACTTGCTATAGACCTTGCCCGCACCTTTGCTTGCGAGATTATATCATCGGACTCTAGACAGATGTATAGGGAGATGAAAATCGGGACCGCAAAACCAAATAACGAGGAGCTGACAACAATAAAACACCATTTCATAAACAACCTAAGTGTCGAAGATTACTACAATGCGAGCCAGTTTGAGTTTGAGGCATTAAGTCTGCTAGACAAAAAATTTAAAGAACATGATACCATGATTATGGCAGGTGGCTCTATGTTATATACCGATGCCGTATGCAAAGGTATTGACGACCTGCCGACAGTAAACCCTGAAGTAAGGGTAAAATGGAAAACTATTTTTGAGAAGGAAGGCATCGACTCTATTCGCACGTCTCTCAAAATATTAGACCCCGAGCATTATGCAGAGGTAGACAAGAAAAATCATCAACGAATAATCCATGCTCTAGAGATAATTGACATGACTGGTAGGAAGTTCTCATCTATGAGGACACAAACTACAAAAAAAAGAAACTTCGATATATTGTATATCGGACTAAATGCAGAACGAGATGTTCTTTATCAAAGAATTAATAGCCGTGTTGACACAATGATTGAGGCCGGATTGCTCGATGAGGTCAAATCACTAGAAAGATATAAAAATCTGAATCCACTAAATACAGTAGGATACAAAGAACTATTCGAATACCTTGAAGGGAAAATCAGTTTAACCCTCGGCATTGAGAATATAAAAAGAGATACACGTCGGTATGCAAAGAAGCAAATAACATGGCATAAAAGAAATCCTGATATAACATGGTTTGCTCCTGAACAGGCAGACCTAATCCTCAAACACATAAACAAAAGTTCAAAAGAGACACAATAAGTTATTACCTTTATGGTTATTAACTCTATAACTCACAAAATAAAACTCCTGCAATGGCACCTAACTTCACAAAAGAGACTAAACCACAAATCGATCACGAATTTGACCAACTACTATCAGCATGCACTTTTAAACTGACCGAAAACAAACTTGCCAGAATTACAGAGGCTTACAGGTTTGCGAAACAGCAACTCAGCGGAATGGTGTACCATAATGGGCGTCCTCGAATTTCACATCCCTTGGAAGTAGCGCAGATATCGGCAGAGAAGCTTGGACTGCGAACAACCTCCATAGTGGTTGCTCTTCTGCACGACGTAACCAAGGCAGGCTGTAAGATGGAAGATATAGATTTAAAATTTGGCAAGGAAATAAGCAATCTGATGAAAGATGTTCTCAAGTTGTCTCAAGAATCTTTCATCGATAATCCCAATATCCAAGCAGACCTATTCCGTAGGATTTTAATATACTTGTCAGATGATATACGTATAATCTACATTAAACTTGCGGACAAGCTTGCACAGCTACGGAATATAGACAGCTATCACCCCAATCGAAAATACAAAATTGTTGCAGAGGCAGAGAAAGTATACGTGCCAATAGCCCACAGGCTGGGTATTCATAGCATCAGAACCGAAATGGAAGATATCTGCCTTCGTGTACACGACCCTAGCACCTACAGACAGATAGCCCAGTTAATCGATAAAGACAGAGAGAAACATGAGTCTGATTTGGATTTATTCTCAGAAGAGCTTAACGAGATACTTATCAAAACGGGGCATAACTCAAGCATCTCCAAACGCGTAAAGTCTATTTATTCTATAAAAAGAAAAATGGACAATAAGCATATTAGTTTTGATGAGATTTATGATGTTTTGGCAGTTAGGATTGTGTTCAACCCTACGGATGTTAACAAAGAAGTCGAAGAATGTTTTGAGATTCTGAATGAGATACACTCGAAATATCCACACTTAGAAGATCGTGTTCGCGACTGGGTCACGGAGTCCAAAAACACAGGCTACAAGGCACTACACACCACCATAGAATATGATAAAGACATATACATAGAAGTTCAGATTCGCTCTGATGCAATGCATGAAGTTGCCGAAAAAGGATTTGCTGCGCACTTTAAATACAAAGGAATCAAAGACGTTGAAGGAGAACTAGACAAGAATATAGAGAAACTACGTGAAAGCCTAGCCACAAATCAGGATCTCTCTGACGAACAATTCAAATTCAAAAGGCAGCAAGACGAGATTTTCTTGTTTACTCCCAAAGGAGATTTAAAACAAATGCCTACCAACTCGACAGTCCTAGACTTTGCTTATATGCTCAACACCTATCTAGGGAACAGTTGCATTGGTGCAAAGGTAAACAATATACTAGTAGAATCTTGCACTCTGCTAGAAAATGGAGACAGCATAGAGATTCTTACCTCTGTAAAGCAAACTCCACAAGAAAACTGGATGAATATTGTTAAAACTCCAAAGGCAAAAAAAGCAATACGCACTGCCCTAAACATGAACGACAAGCTAAAGAAAGAAGGACAGTCTGCCCTAGTAAAGGTCTTCGACAGCTACGACCTTGCCTTTAATACAAACTCGACAAGAGTACTGAACAAGCACATGAATGTCAATTACAGTAAGGTGGCATGGTATGAAAAGGTTGGCAACAACGATATTAAAATAGATACAATAAAAGATGTAATAGATAAATTCAAACCCGAATTTAAGCCAAAACCTATTCTGGGAATAAAGTTTAGCAGCCCTGCCCCAAGTGGCAAGGATCTGCTATATTTAAAAAAGATAAGTACCCAACTAGAGTCTTCACACCATGAGATTGCAGAATGCTGCAACCCTAAACAAGGCGAGCCGATCTATGGTGAATTTTTCGACGGCAACTCCCTCTTTTTGCATTCTGCAGACTGTACACTTCGGCAAAACAGTTTGTCCGACAAAAAACTAATACCATTATATTGGGACGACAAGGCCATAAAGCTCCAGTTCTACAAGCACATCCTCATCAAAGGATTTGGAGATATAAGAAGCGCAAACGAAATAACAAACATATTTACCAATACAAGAGATGCATCTATACACAAAGCAAAGGTTTCGTACAAAGAAAACATCTTCAAAATATCCTTATATTTACACATTCAGAATCTAATTCGATTCTACAAGCAATACAACAAAGTCCAAGCAATGAAAAATGTTCATTCAATTGCTGAAATCAACAATCAATAAAACAACCTTCTCAGCGTACAGCTTAGAACATACGGCATATAGCATTAAATGTCCAATATCTAAAATATAAACACATGAAAAAAATTGCAATAATATTATCAGGTTGCGGAGTTATGGACGGAGCTGAAATACACGAGTCTGTGCTGACAATGTTAGCAATATCACAACAAAATTGCAGCTACGACATTTATGCTCCAAGCATAAACCAAGCACATGTCATAAATCATTTAAAAGGAGAGATCTGCAACAAGCAGAGCAGAAATGTATTGGAAGAATCGGCCAGAATTGCCCGAGGCGACATTAAAGCCCTCTCATCCCTATGCATCAACGATTACGACATCTTGGCACTGCCGGGAGGATTTGGAGTCGCAAAAAACCTAAGTAATTTTGCCTTCGAGGGCGCTGATTGCGAAGTAAACAAAGAAGTCGAAACAGCAATAAAGAACATGCACCTCAACAACAAGCCCATAATTGCACTGTGCATCGCTCCAATCATTGTTGCTGCATCATTGGGCAAAGGAGACCTAACAATAGGCAATGACAAAGGCACAGCCAACGCCATCAACAGCCTTGGTGCTAGACACGTTGAGAGCAAAATAGGCGAGATAGTAATAGACAAGGAGAACAAGTTGATTTCGACAGCATGCTACATGCTCGAGCCTACATTATCGGAGCTTGCCTACAGCATCTCCAAAGCCGTCGACGCAGCAATAAAACTATGCTGAAATAGTTTTATATATTTATTCAAAATAAATGTATATCTTTGTACGATTGTTTTTTGAAAATTTCAAGTAGTTATGATCTATGTGATATTGCTACTTGAACATGGTTTAATTTTTAATAGAAAAGAAATGTATTTATCATCAGAAAAGAAGAAAGAAATTTTTGCAACCTATGGCAAGTCTGATTTAGACACTGGTAGCTCAGAAGGTCAGATAGCTCTGTTTAGCTTCAGAATTAATCACCTTACCGAACACCTAAAACAAAACAAAAAAGATTTTAGCACGCGCCGTGCTCTGATTTCGCTTGTTGGAAAACGTCGTAGACTTTTGGATTATCTTGCAAAAAATGACATCGAGCGTTATCGTGCCATTATTGCAAAACTGAACTTAAGAAGATAACAAGCTAATGAATAAAAAGAGGCAATGGTTTTTCATTGCCTCTTTTTATTAATTATGCTACACCATCGAATTATAAAAGACGAAGAAAAATGAATATAAAAACAAAGAGTATTGCTCTAGAAGATGGTAGGACTATTACCATTGAGACTGGCAAATTGGCAAAACAAGCCGACGGATCAGTAGTAATAAAGATGGGTGGCACCATGCTTTTGGCAACTGTCGTTTCGGCACTAGAAGCCAACGAAGGAGTTGATTTTATGCCACTGACAGTTGATTACAGAGAAAAATTTGCTGCCGCAGGGCGGGTGCCGGGAGGCTTCCTTAAGCGCGAGGCAAGACCTTCTGACGACGAAATACTTGTTGCAAGGCTGGTGGACAGAGCCCTAAGGCCTCTATTCCCCAAAGACTACCACGCAGAGACAGTGGTAATGATTACCCTGATTTCTTGCGACAAAGAAGTTATGGCTGATTCGCTTGCCGGACTAGCAGCATCAGCGGCCATTGCCGTATCAGACGTACCTTTTGAGTGCCCAATCTCCGAGGTAAGAGTAGCTAGAATAAATGGCGAGTATGTAATAAATCCTTCTGCCGAAAATCTTGCCCTTGCTGATATTGACATTATGGTGGGAGCCTCTGCCGAAAATATTATGATGGTAGAAGGCGAAATGGACGAGGTGTCAGAAGAAGAGATGCTTGAAGCAATCAAAATTGCTCATGACGAAATAAAGAAACACTGTGCTGCTCAGGAAGAATTGATGAGAGAGTTAGGTGTAGCTAAGCGTGAGTATTGCCATGAAAAGCACGATGAAGAACTAAGGAAACTAATTCACGACGAAACTTTCCAGAAAGTTTATGATGCTGCAGCTCAACACAATGCTGACAAAAAATTGCGTGGTCAACTTTTCAAGGAAATTAAAGATACATTTGTAGAAAAATACAGCGAAGGGAAGGAAGAAAGTGAAATAGACAACTTCCTAATTGGTCAGTATTATCACGACATAGAAAAAGAAGCTGTAAGAAGAATGGTGCTAGATACTAAAATACGTCTCGATGGTCGTAAAACCAACGAAATAAGACCTATTTGGGGCGAGGTAGACTATCTTCCCGGAGCACATGGCTCGGCAGTATTTACACGTGGAGAAACTCAATCATTGACAACTGTTACCTTAGGCAACAAACTTGACGAGAAGATGATTGACAGTGTTACTAAGCAGGGGTCTGAAAGATTCATGCTTCACTATAATTTCCCTCCTTTCAGCACAGGCGAAGCAAGAACACCTCGTGGCTTGAGCAGACGTGAAATCGGACATGGTAACTTGGCTTTCAGAGCATTGAAAAGAATGATACCCACCGGCTACCCATATACTGTCAGAATCGTATCAGACATTTTAGAGTCTAACGGTTCGTCGTCAATGGCAACAGTCTGCGCAGGTACAATGTCGCTAATGGATACCGGAGTAGCGATAAAACGTCCTGTTTCTGGAATTGCAATGGGGCTTATATCAGAAAACAACTGCGAAAAATATGCAGTACTTTCTGACATTCTGGGAGACGAAGACCATCTTGGAGACATGGACTTTAAAGTTACAGGTACCGAAAATGGTATTACTGCAACTCAGATGGACATGAAAGTCGATGGGCTATCTTACGATGTTTTGAAAGAAGCACTGATGCAAGCAAAAGATGGCAGAGCGCATATTCTAGGGGAGATGATGAAAGTGATTGACACTCCAAACAACGACTTTAGAGCGCATGTCCCACGTGTTGTGGTCATTACTATACCTAAAGATTTTATTGGGGCAGTTATCGGACCCGGAGGAAAGAATATCCAGAAGCTCCAAGAGGAGACTGGTACCGTGATAACAATAGAGACTGTCGACGATCATGGTAGAGTAGAAATATCTGGAGTCGGCTCTGATGCCATAGAAAATGCAAAAGAGAGAATCCGCTTGATGACAACAGTTCCTGAAGTCGGTGAAACCTACGATGGTAAAATTGTATCCATTGTAGACTTTGGCGCATTTGTGGAGATACTTCCAGGCAAGGAAGCATTATTGCACATATCTGAAATAGCATGGGAACGTGTTGCCAACGTTACAGATGTACTTAAAGAAGGCGATGCCGTTAAGGTGAAGGTAATTGCAATAGACGAGAAAACTGGAAAAATGAAGCTCTCTAGAAGAGCATTGCTTGACAAGCCCGAGGGCTATGTTGAACCACCTGCACGCGAACACAGACCTCCTCGCAGCAACGATAGAGACAGAGGTAGAAACGACCGTGGCGACAGAAACCGAAATGACAGAAACAATAGAGATAGACGGTAAACATCTGTCTGTAGTTTATATAAAGAAGGGCGGTAACAAATGTTACCGCCCTTCTTTATATTGCTTAACTTATCAAGCTCACAACATATTCATCCTGAATTTTATTCTAGACAATACTGTTTTAGTATACAAAGGAAAATTACTTTCCATCATCCATTGGTAATAACCGGGTTGTTCTTTGAGCACCTGCTCTACAGGCACTCCCTTGTTCTTTCCAAAGTTAAAGACCTCAACGCCTTTATCATTATAAACAATACGTCCGGCATAATCTACAAACTTGTCGACAGTAGAAAATTCACTAAGTGCTTTTATATCGTTTATCACCGGAGTAATTTTCTTATCGTTCTCCTCTATTTCTCTGCCTTCATACATTTCCAATTGCCCTTTTAGGACCTCGTAAGTTGCTTTGGTATCTGCCATTGCACTATGCGCATCTGTCAGATCTTTGTTGCAATAGTACTTGTATGCCGCCACTAATGTTCGGCGTTCCATCTTGTGAAATATTGTTTGTACGTCTACAAACCGGTGTTTTTTGAAGTCTATCTCTACCTCTGCTCTTATAAATTCTTCTGCAAGCAATGGTATATCAAATCTATTAGAATTGAATCCTGCCATATCGCATCCTTTCACAAAGGCTGCAAGCTCTCTGGCAATTTGCTTGAACGTCGGTTCATCTGCCACATCCTCGTTCTTTATACCATGCACTGCTGCTGCCTCTGCAGGAATTGGAATTTCCGGATTTACACGCTTTAAAACCTCCTCTTCACTTCCGTTGGGGTTTATCTTCAACAGTGCTATCTCGACTATTCTATCTTTAGAGATATCCAATCCGGTTGTCTCCAAGTCCAAGAATATCAAAGGTTTTTTAAGGTTCAACTCCATAATATATTATTGTCTAGGGTTTTTTAGAGGCATCAATAACATAAGTGTCTCCTCGTCATCCTCTTCCTCAAGAGGCTGTATTAACGACCCTACGCCAACATTTGAATTTTTTATTTGTACGCTTTCTCCACTTAGCGATGACAGCAATTCTATTAAAAAATCAGCTCTGAAGCATAAGCGCAAGCTGGTCATGCCTTCCGTAGAAGAGAAGTCACATTTTACAAGCTCTTGCCCTGATGTCTGAAATTCGACATCTTGCCCAATAATTGTCATTTCTTCTTCAGAAATATCCAATACAACCAGACCGTTTCCTTTGTCAGTAAAAAGGTTTACTCTTTTCAGAGCATTGATCATTTCCAATCTATCAACAATGACAGTGTTTAAAATAGCACTTGGCAACACAGATCTATAATTAGGATAGCTTCCTTCTACTCGCAAAGATATTATTTGGGTGCCGTCTAATCCTATTTTAATGAATTTCTTATCAAACTCCATTTCGACATCATTCTCCTGCTTTGCAAGAAGAGATTTTAGCATAGCTCCTCCTTTTTTAGGCATAATAAACGATGTGTCTTCGGGCATGCTAAAATTCTTGTTTGAGTATCTGACAAGGCTACTACTATCTGTCGCGACAAAGCAAACTTCGCTTTTCAACAATTCAAAGAGTACTCCATTGAGCGTGGGGCGCAACTCGTCATTCGCAGTTGCTGGGAGGGATGCGCTAATGCCACTATGCAAAAGCTCCGGAGACATACTAAATGAGACTTTATCGTCGTCAAGACTAGGTATTGCCGGAAATTCATCGCCATCGAACACTGGAGTAGAGTATTTACCCGTTGATGATATAATTTCGATAAAATGACTAATACCATTTGTTTCGGTTTCATCTTCTTTGTCTGATTGTATTATTTCGATGGGTTGATCAGGAATTTCTTTCAGGATGTCCCCCAGCAGTTTATACCCTACTGCTATTGTACCGGTAGACATAACTTCGTCGGGTTTTATCTCTGTAACTATTGTTGTCTCCACATCCGAAGCAACAATCTTAATCCTGCTTTTAGAAACCTCCAATAAACAGTTATTTAGAATCGGCACCGGACTCTTCGATGCGATAACCCGGCTCACTGTGCTTATTCCTTTGAACAACTCTGCACTTGAAACAATAAAATTCATCTTTATCTTTTTTATGTTGTTTGTTTTACACTACTATTCAGATACTTATACAGCATCTGAGATTTATTATTTATGCAAATATAATAATTTTCAGGTTTAAATCGACTACTTTTTCACACTGTGTCACCCTAAGCTTAAAAAACCAATAGTAGGCAACTGTTTTGTCTCGTTGAAAATATCAAAGCCTTTCTTCAAATCAGCCCACAGTCCTATTTTATCTGAATGATATTTCTCTTTTTATCGTGCCAAAAATCCTTGTTCGTTATTTCGTGTATCTACACAAAAAACATATAATTCTCTTATTTGATTATCTGTAATTGGCAGACAGCCAATGATTACACATGAGCCATGTATAAAGATGTCTCCTCACAACTTTTTCTTTAGAACCTAGCATTTTGTCCGATTTATTTGGATAATTGATTCCAAGCGAAAGATAGTAGTTACTTGTATGGATTAAATCTGTCGATGCGATAAAAGCCTTCTGGTATTTGCCGGTCTCCTTGCTTGCATTTGAGGTCCAGTCCTCCCGAAAGCTGGCAACCTCGTAGGTTTTTATTAGTTCATATACAGTATCTGATTTATTTTTCCTATAACTCAATCTGACATACAAATTCACATTATTCTTTTTACTGAGATTCTTTTTTTCATTTTCACCCTTAAGTATACGAGCACAAGCTGTATTATTAAAAATAATACGTACTTTTACCCGAGCTAATTTAAAATATTAACAATTAATTTAATTAAAAAATGGGACTTTTATCATTTTTAAAAGATGCTGGATCAAAGTTATTTGGTAAAGAAACAGCAGAGGAAAAGGCAGGAAAAATTAAATCTCATCTTGATGGTTTTGGACTAGATACATCAATGATGACAATATCTGTAGATGGCGACAAGGCACTTTTAAGTGGCAAAGCAAAAAACCTTGACGAAAAACAGAAGATTATAGCTACAGCAGGAAATATCGAAGGTATTTCAGAGGTTGAGGCTAATTTGGAACTAAACGAAACTACTCCTATTCCTGAGCCGGAACCAGAGAAAGTATTCTACACTGTAAAGAAAGGAGATTATCTGTCGAAGATTGCTAAAGAGGTTTATGGCGATGCAAACGCTTATAACAAGATTTTTGAGGCTAACCGCCCAATGCTAGAGCATCCTGACAAAATATATCCGGGACAAGTGTTGTACATTCCTCAAGATTAATACACTTTGACATATAGTAACAAAGCCTTGTGAGTATCACAAGGCTTTATTGTTTTTTAATATCTACATTTTTGTGTTCTCACCACTCTCAGAGCCTTTGATAACATAGATACCTTCACATCTTCTTCAAATATTTCTACCTCGCCGTCTATTTGCCAAATATCTTGGGTAGTCTTGATAGTAACAGAATCCGACAAATCTAAATATTTAAGATTTCTGTCGGCTCTCAAGCTCTTTGCAAACATCATTGTAATATAATAAGGCAGTTGTATTCTGGGAATATTTTTCAGCAGAACCAGCGAGTAAGATTGGTCGGTCGGATTTGCATTGGGTGCAACAAAAGCATTGTTTCCGTACTGGCTTCCGTTTGCTATTGCAATAACTAGGTTTTTGTCTTTGTAAATGACATTTCCTGTCGAATCTTTTATTTCGACATCAAAAGGGCGGAACTTATCTTCTGACTTGAGGAAATATTTTACATAGCCTTGTATTCCTCGCTGATTGCCACTAGCAAAGGCATTTGCGACTACGCTGTCAATGCCGTTGCCTGCAACATTAATGCAGTATTTATCATTGATTTTCAAAACATCCACCTCGACGAAAGAGTTTTTCAGGGCGCTTTTCATAAGATTGTCGATGGAACGGGTGAAACCAAACTCTTTAGCAAAGCCATTGCCCGAACCCAAAGGAATAGCCCCCATCAATTTACCGGTATTAACCAGACTGCTTGCAAGTTCGTTTATAGTGCCATCTCCTCCGATAGCAACAAAAACATCAACCTTATCGAAGTTTTTCTCTACCATTTTAGAGATATGCCCTCGATACTCAGACAAGACTATACGACTGCGGGGATATTTGTTGCTCAGGCGTCTAAGTATCTGCCCGACACCACCTGCTCCTCCTGAGCGAGGATTAATAATATGCAATATACGAGTTTCGTCTATGTTCATCTTTTATTTAAAACAAATATGCTATACCTATCAAGCCATTGAATGACTGAGCTGTATATCCGTGCCAAAACTCATAATCCTGAAATAACAGATTGTTGAGTCGGCAAAAGAACGATATATTTTTAGCAAATTCGTATCCTCCTTCAATACTGAGGTCCATTATGTTGTCTGTGTCTAATTCCTTAATTGTACTATAATCATTAGCATAAACTGTTCCTAATTTTATAAATCTAAACTGCGGTGAAACATAAATGCCATTTTTACTGTATCTTCCCGAAAGCACAAAGCTCAAATCTGGATTGTAGGCATCTTTGTCGAAGACGTCTCCCGAACTTGCAAGATACTGTACTCCTCCTGTTATTTGCAAAGCTCTAGACAGCTTATAGTTTAGCTGAAGACTAGTCTGAAAATTATTAAAGTCATCATTTTCTAATGAGAATGTTCTTAGATGAGTAAGAGTATTGGGGCTTACTCCATAGACATACTGAGCTTTATCTGTATATATCGAATAGTTCAATTTTATTTTTGCTTCCAATTTGCTCGTTAAATCAATATCGCCTCCTATTTCAGCAAAATATCTGCCAGTGTTTGGTGCATAAAATATCTGAGAGGGATCGACATAGGGCATATTCTTGACAATACCTCCCATGTATCCAAAGGTCTGATCACCACTCAGTCTGGCATCAAGAGTTACGCTCTCGCAGGCTCTCCAAACCATCCTAATGTCTGGAGCGATAAAAACATCCGAGTAGCCAACGTCAGATATATAAGAGGTGTCTATGTTCGAACTTCCAAAATTCAAGGCTGTGTATAATCCTAAATGAATATCAAACGCTCCTTTTTGCATTGTCAGGTATGGACTAAAATAGATTGTCGATTTATTATTCTTGAAGTCTGGAGAAGTGCCTGACAGTGAGTTACCTAAGATGTTTTTCATGTCAGCATTTTCAATTCCGAGCTTTGTCCCGACAATAAAGTTATCTACTTTGTAGTTGAGATCCGTCATTACCCTTGTATGCATTTCCGTCTGTCCTGATAGGAAGTCCATTATATGAAACCCTAAATCTACATCATAGCCTATTCTGCTTTGCTCTTGCAGAGAGTTGTTTCCTATTGCGAATGATGCTCCATAAGACGTGAATATATTTTTATTTGTATTAAGCACGTCGCTACTCGTTGCTCCTATTGATGGCAATAACGCTTCGTGCAGGCTGTTAGCCCATCCATAGTAATCAATTCTGTCTCTATCAAAATCGAGAGATAGGCGAGCATATATTTTATCTCCAAGGTATTTTCCAAAGACATTAGCATTGTTGTAGCTATAGTTTGACTCAACTTTCGGACCATCGATAAGGTCGATATCTCCCGATGAGGATAAATGCTTGGCATATAGTCCGAATAGGAACTTAGAGTTGTCCTTTGGTTTTGAATTTAGGAATAGTTCGCCGTATGGTGTCGAATAGTTTCCAAATCCGGCTTTTATATATCCGTAATTTCCTTCATCGGAAGGCAGTCCCGACATCTTGGCAGGGGCAATTGGGTTAATTGCTCCCTTTGCAGAGGTGTATGGGATAGGGCTTATGTTATATTCAAATATTGATGGTTTATTGGTGCTTTTTTCTGTTACAGGGAAAGATTCTATTTTGAACACTTCTACTGATTCAGGATTATATTCTTTTACTACCTCCACCTGTTTTGTCAGCTCCTCTCCATTAGACTGAGCTGCGACATGTTGTGCTCCATAAATAAATATGAGCGTAAATATTGTTTTAAAGATGAGTTTCTGCATTTCTGGTTTTCAATTTATCAAATTACTATTCACTCACATTAATTTCCATTGGCTGCGGTTTGCTTTCATCGACCTCCGCTGAGGCTTTAATCTCTTGCAGCTTTTCCTTTGCTTTATCTAGTATACCATCATCTTCGACGGAGTAGTTGTCTACTAGGCTTTGTAATGTGTGCTTAGCTTGGAAGCGGTCTCCTTTTTGTGTATATACATTAGACAAAAGAATAAAGCTTTTTCCCAGCCAAAATTGCTGTGATGTCCCGCTAGAGACAAACTCTAATAAGTCTTTTTCTGCACCTGTATAATCTCCGTTGTTGTACTTTATTTCTGCAATAGAATATTTTGCTCGTGCTCCTATTTCAGTTTGAGGCTTTTCTGCCAAAGTCTCAAAAACGTCCAGAGCTTTGTCATAATCTCCTTTTTTATAATAGCAGATACCAAGGACAGATTCTATTTCTTCTTTTTGTTTCTGTCCAATCACATCGCTATTTAACGCCCTCTTGCTCACGTCAATAGCTTTGTCATACTTGCCTAATTTGTAGTATACATTCATTACTCCCATTTGGGCAGTAAGTTTTACCCACTTAGTTGACGGCACTAGCAAGACTTGGTCATAATACCCTTCGGCGGCATTGTAATCTCCCGCCGAATAGCAAAGCTCGGCACATTTGAGCAATGCCGATTCAGTATACTCGTTTGCTGAGAATGCGGTTACTACCTTATAGTTTTCATATGCAGCGGCATAGTCCTTTTTTCCATACAGCAATTCGCCCATATAGTAATTTGCATCAAGCGAGAAAGCACCGTTAGGAAACTTGCTCATATAATTTTCGAGAGCTTGCTGTGCGCCTTTATCCTGCTGCATGAACATTCTTTCGGCAGATCTGAAGTTTAGCGAGTCCTGTTCGCTTGCAGAGACTCTTGTTCCGTATACAGACTCTGAAAATGCGACGTATTTGTCTACTTCTTTGTTGTAAGTATATGCTCGCTTAAGTCCTGCCATTGCCTCCTTTGCTTCCTCCGAATTAGGAAACTCTCGGACTGTCCTTTCGTAATATTTAGCGGCAAGACTATAATCTCCGTCTCTGAAATAGTAGAGTCCATATTTTAGTAATATTTTTCTATAATACTCGCTCTCTGCATAATAGTTTAGAATTATATTAAAGTATGCTTCTGCTCCGGCGTAGTTTTTCTGCCTTTCAAAGGAAAGTCCCAGTTCATATAAAGCATCGTCAACATAAGCTGACTTGGGGTAGTCATCTCTAAACTTAGACAACTCTTTTTGCTTTGCTCTATCATTTCCTAGTCTGCCGTAACACATTGCCATCATATAGTTTGCATAATCATCCTCGTGTTTTCCTTCTCTCAGGCTTTCTTTAAAGTTTGATAGTGCCTCCTTGTAATATTTCATTTGGTAATAAGCGTCTCCTATTCTATTGTATGAGTCGCATTCTTTAACATCGTCAGCATAACCACTATTGATATACTTCGAGAAGGCATCAATGGCATTTGAATACTCTTCAATGTTAAACGCCAAATAACCTTTTGTGTAGAAGGATAAATCATATACACCACTTTCTTTTGCTCCTTTGGTATTATAAAATTGCTGTATTGCTCGGTATGCCTCACGGAAGTCTCTCATCTGATAATATGCTTCGGACTTCCAATAACGAGACAACGCCCTATACGGACTATCAAAAGATCCTTGTAAAATAGCTTCATTAAAATTCTCAACCGCCTCAGCATATTTATGGCTGTTAAACAGGTCAACACCTTTGTTGTAATATATCTGCTGTGCTATTTTTTTTGCATTGTCAGACTTTGCTGTTATATTGTTTATCGCATTTAAAGCCTGGTCATAATCATTTGCACTCATAAACGCCTGAGTAAGATACTCGTACGCCTCGTCGCTATGAACCCCATTTGGATAATCGCTTAGATAAGATTGTATCGCTTTTAGGTTCTCATTAAATGGCGAATAGTCTGTATCCCAACTAAGCTTTGCGACATTAAAAAGAGCCTCTTCGCGTATTTTGCTGTCATGCTTCAATTTGGCAGCCTCGCCAAAGGCCATCAATGCTCCTTCTTTGTTAGATGTCTTCAGATAGCTACTAGCAAGATGATAATAGGCATTCTGTGCAATCTCATTATTCAAGTTGGTAGCACCTTTAAAGTAGGGAATAGCCGAAGAGTAGTCTCCATCATTGTATAAGCAATATGCTTTTGCGTAGCTTTCTCCCTCGCTCATCACACCTCCACTATTTTCAAATAAGTTCAAGTTGTTCAGTGCTTCCGAATAGTTGCCCGTTTTGAAGTACGAAACGCCTAATATCCGATATAGCTCTTGTTGCTGCAAAGCATCAGCTGTGCTTTGTAGATTCTGCGCCATGCTTATTGCCTCTTTATATTTTTCTTGTTTAAAATATATCTGGGCAATATAGTAAGGAATAACTTTGTCAAATCCACTTTGTCCTTCGAGTTTTTCAAATTCTTTCAGGGCTGTGTCATATTTGCCATTGTAGTAATTTATATATCCCCAATAGTACGAGGCTGGATTTTGATATATAGTAGGTCTGTCTTTCAACCTCACAAATATATCGCCTGCTTTTTCGTATTGTTCATTGTTAAAGTAAGAATACGCTAATTCGTATTCGTACTTGTCATATTCCGACTTGTCTAATAAGGCTGGATTTACCGACGACAGATACTCACAGGCTTCACTATACTGTTCGTTGTCGAGATAATACTCTCCTAGCACAAAGCGTGCTGTATTTCCATTAATCGATGTGGAGTTTTTCTCTACATAGTTCTTTAATTCTGCGATGCCGGCTTTTGTGCTGTATTTCATTCTTGAGACCAACATATAAAACTCAATATCATCAGTTCTATCGACATGATAATTATAATCTTGAGTACGATTATACAGTTTCTCAAATTTATCGCCTGCCACTCCGTACATTCCTTTCTCGTACAAGTCTATGGCAAGGTCATACTCTTCATCAAACGAATTTGTTTGGGCTGTTTTTTGTGCATAACTGCAATGCGTAATCATCATTACTAACAATACACCAACACATTTTATCTTCAAGTATTTCTTTTGCATATTATAAATATCAGAATAAATCAATCCTTTTTGTTTTATCGTTTATCTATTTACGAACTTATATATCTTTGCGAAGATAAACTAATGTATTTACATATCAGTATTAAAGTATTAGTATTTTTTAAACACCTTTTGTTTATATCCAAATAAAATTTTTTGAAAGCATACTAAAAAGTATCTACGCATAGGGGCTTCTCCAAAAAGGCGGACCTTAGTTGCTGATTCTGTTCTAAGTAAATTCATTGCTTGGAAGTCTATTGGGAACAGGCTTTCAAGTACAATTCGGGCACATAAACCTCGCATCAGCATTATCACTCTGCTAACGGTCTTTTAGTTTGGATAGTGCAATGGAGAGTCGGGACCAATAGGTAAGCCAAATAACATCCATATTATCAATAATATGCTCCAGCCTATAAAGAACACTATGGAGTAGGGCAGCATCAGAGATATGACTGTGCCAATGCCTGCATCTTTCTGGTATTTCTGAATGAAAACGACAATAAGCGCAAAATAACTCATCATCGGAGATATGATATTTGTCGTCGAGTCCCCTATTCTATACACTAACTGAGTAAATTCGGGCGAGTAGCCTTCGGGCAACATCATAAACATTGGTATAAAAACAGGAGCCAGAAGCGTCCACTTTGCAGAAGCAGAACCCATTACAAGATTTATCATTGCTACAACCAGAATAAAACCTATCATCAACGGCACTCCTTTCAGATTGACGGCGACCAATAGGTCGGCTCCTTTGACTGCCGTTACGAGTCCGATATTTGTCCATTTAAAGTACTCTACAAACTGAGCGGCAAAAAACACAAGTACAATATACGCACCCAGCGATTTCATTGAATTCGCCATGCTGTTCATAACATCAGCATCGTTTTTTATCGTCCTTGCTCCAACACCATAAGCGATTCCAGCAACTGCCGCCATCACAAATATCAAGGTGACAATGCCTCCCATAAATGGAGATTTCAATATACTCCCTCCTTCTCCTCGCAATAATCCATCCTCAGGAAGTAAGCCTATCAACAACAAGCCCACCATAATAAGTATTGATATTCCGGCATACAGCATACCCCGCTTTTCCTGACTCGATAATCGTTCTATCTTCTCGGGCTCAACTTCTCCCTCGTAAAGTCCCAATTTGGGAATCACTATTTTCTCGGTTACAAATGTTCCCAACGCGGCAATGAGAAATGTGGATATAAACATAAAAAAGTAGTTGCAAGCCACATTGATATTGTATGTAGGGTCGACAATCTTTGCAGCTTCTTCAGATATCCCAGCCAATAGTGGGTCGATAGTTCCCAGCAGCAAATTTGCACTATATCCTCCGGATACACCTGCAAATGCAGCCGCCAGCCCTGCCAAAGGATGCTTTCCTGCCGCTAAAAAGATAACCGCAGCAAGAGGTACGAGAAGTACGTAGCCGACTTCACTGGCAGTATTGGAGATGACTCCCGCAAATACAACAACAAAAGTAAGCAAACGTTCGGGGGATTTAAGTACGATAGTCCGCAACACTGCCCCGATTAGACCGGAACCCTCTGCTACTCCAATACCTAACAAAGCAACTAGTACTGTCCCCAAGGGTGCAAAGTTGGTGAAGTTAGTCACCGTCTTTGTCATTATAAAACTTAAGCCCTCACGGGAAAATAAGCTTCTGACTGCTATGACCTTATCTTCAGGAGAAGCATTAGGATCGGGATTGGGAACATTGACACCCAACCAGCTGAGTAAGGCACTCAACAATACAACCACTAAGGCTAATATAACAAATAAGGTGGCAGGGTGTGGCAAAGCATTTCCGGCTTTTTCAACAGCACCCAGAAACCTGTCTACAAAAGATTTTTTTTGGACTGTCTTGCTCATATACAATATTTTGTTGGCTAAAGTCTATCTTGCAAAATGACTATTCTTTTTCTATTTTGTTTGACTCTGCTTTGTCGTCATTTTCATCCTCGCTGGAAGCTTTTTTAAACTCTTTCATCCCTTTGCCAAGCCCTTTCATAAGTTCAGGAATCTTCCTTCCGCCAAATAATACGAGTATAATGATACCTATTATAATTAACTCTTGAGGCCCAAACATGCCCAATATTAATGTATTCATGTGTTTTTTGTTTTAGATATAGTATCTTGCCGGAATAATAATGCTTTTACTCTTCCGGCTTGTTTCGTCTGTTACCTTTTTATTAGCTCAATATAAAATTTGCTCGACAAAGATAAAACATTTGGAATAAAAAACAATATCATTATTGTTCTATGGCAGCATCTTCTATAAAAGACAAGCTGTATACGATGGCCTCGACCTGCCTCATATAATCTCTTTTCTCTGTCGCTTGGGCAGACACGAAGCCTTCGACAGTAACAAGTCGATTATTTTTTTCGTCTAATACTGTCAGGCTTATAAATGGACCTCCTAGAAAATCATTTTGCATCTTCCAAAGACCTCGCATTTCTACGGCATAACTACCTCTAAAATTGATACTTTTAACTGACGGTAGCAATTCTATCTCGGTTGTCATATATGAGCTGTCTTTATCGCCTTGCACGTATTTTTTTAGCATTTCGTTTCGTCGTTCTATTATAGCTTCCTTGGAAAACATCTCTTGGTCGAGATAGGGATTGGTATATATCAATATTCCCATTCGAGCTATCGAGCCGTTAAAGTCAAGCCACATAAAATCATCGTCGCCCTCTGGAAGTACAGCTTCTCTATAGCCGGGAGTCAAGATAATATTAACATCAAATTTTTCACTGACTACATTTTGGAGTTTTAAGTCCTTAAAATTCTTGTTTGTAAGAATCTGTGCGTTTCTATTCCTCTCTAAGAAATACCTCAGTACTACGTTTTCGGCTTTCGAGATATAGCTTGCAGCAGCAGTGGGAGAATCGGCTCTGAGATAGGCTATTGACTGTGGGCGTGCGTAAACATCATTGGCTGTTGCAATAGAGGGACCTGTGGAGTCTTGGTCAATCGGCACTACAAGCACGTCGATAGAGGGGTCTGCATATTTTGGGTCAATCTGCACTACAAGCACGTTGCGAGTTTTAAGAAAAGCGTCTTTGAATATGGCAGGGGGAAATTGTGAGACATCAAACATTGGCTCATCCTGAGGCAGATAAGGAACCGGTTGTTTAAAGATTTTTCTTAATACCTGTCCTAAAGAATCTTCCCAATAGGCATCTGATATAACGATGCTCAGTTCACTGCTCTTCCCTATTGTGGGTGGCTTGTAGTCTTCGCTGCCTGCTTTTTTTTGGCATGACATGAATGTCAATACTGCAAAAAGGGATAATACAAATATGGAATGTCTTATTTTCATCAGTTTATGTTTTGTTTTTATTGTATTCATATCTCCTCTCAATTCTTTTTTGGGGCTTGTTTCTTTTACTTTGAGCACAAGGTACTATGCTTCGGTGTCTTCGTCTTTGTCCTTAGATTCGTTCTTAAATTCTTTTATTCCTTTGCCAACACCCCTCATCAATTCGGGAATTTTACGTCCACCAAAGAGCAGCAATATCAAGACTGCAATGATTATTATCTCTGTGAGACCTATGGAATATAGTATTATTTTCATCTGTTTATATTTTGTTTCTTAATTGCCACACCTGCCTGTCGACTAGGCAGGTGTATCTCGCCAATATAATCATCCTTCTGTGTGAACTTGTCGCTTGGCTCGTTTCATAATATTCTTTAGTCTGTATAGAATTTATTTCCCGGTTATAGCTCTGTAGATATCGTTCCCATTTGCAAACAAAAGAAGTGCTATCAGGAATATGAATCCTGCTGTTATAGCATATTCCATAAACTTGTCGCTTGGCTTTCTGCCTGTAACCATTTCATAAAGAACAAACATAACATGTCCTCCGTCAAGTCCGGGTATTGGCAGAAGGTTCATAACTGCTAATATAACAGACAGGAATGCTGTCATATTCCAAAATACCTCCCAGTTCCACGAAGATGGGAACATTCCGGCAAGTGAACCAAAGCCGCCCAATCCTCCGAGTGCGTTTGTTTTTGGCTTAAAGAGTAGACCTATGCTTTTCACGTATGACGATAACTTTTCGCCTGCTAGCTTAAACCCATTTGGAATAGATTGCAAAAACGAATATTTTAAGGTTGTCAACTCTAAGTCGTCTAGGTTTTGGAATTTCATTTTTATTCCAAGCATACCGTCGTCAGTGAGAGGGACATTAATAGTCTTGTTCTCCCCGTTTCGGCTAACGGCAAATGCCACAGTCTGTCCCGCATGTCCCTTTAGATACGCCTGAAATTCATCATAATACATAATACGCTCCTCGCCAAATCCCACAAAGACATCGCCTTTCTGCACTCCTGCATCTTGGGCTGGCGACTTGTCGGCAAATCCATCAATAGAAAAATCCATTTTCTGGCGGAAAGAAAAGAGAGGCGATTTTAGTGTTACTACTTCTGCTATAAAGTCATCAGAAAGGACTATTGTATCAATCTGTCCCTGCCTATCTACTACTACTTCTTTTGCATGGTCCAATACTATCATCGAAGATATATCCGAGAACTTATAAGGTGCTTTCCCATCTATGGATACCACCTTATCGCCATTCATAAATCCTGCTGACTTTGCGGGTTCTGAGGCAACAATTCCGTATTTGGCATTTTCGTTTAACAGGAAAGTCTCGCCATAACAGTAGCTTATTCCTACGTATATTATACAGGCTCCGATAATATTCATCAAAACTCCACCTATCATTATGAGCAATCGCTGATATGCCGGCTTGGAGCGGAACTCCCATGCTTTGGGCTCTTCCTTCATCTGCTCTTTGTCCATCGATTCGTCAATCATTCCCGATATTTTGACATAGCCTCCGAGTGGAAGCCAGCCTACTCCATATTCGGTCTCTCCTATCTTCTTCTTGAACAAGGAAAACCATGGGTCAAAGAACAAATAAAACTTCTCCACCCTACACTTAAACAACTTTGCAAACATAAAGTGCCCAAACTCATGTATCACCACTAATATAGACAAGCTTACAATAAGCTGAATAACTTTCATCAAAACATCCATTCTATTTTATTTTATTACTGTTTTTACTAATTTTCTCGTTTCTTTATCCACCTCAAAGCACTCGTCTATCGACGGACTTGCTATCTGTGGTATTGTGTTTAACGCAATCTCTATCACTTGGGATATATCATTAAACCCTATTTTCCCTTGCAAAAACTCAGCCACAGCTATCTCGTTTGCGCCATTAAGCACGCATGGTGCACTGCCTCCTCTTTCGATTGCCTCAAAAGCCAAAGCTAGGCATCGGAATTTGTTCATGTCTGGTCTCTCAAAAGAGAGATTTGGGTAGTCAAAAAAGCTGAATGGGGGAGCATTTAGCTTTTTCCTTACAGGGAAAGATAATGCATATTGAATAGGCACCTTCATGTCTGGAAGACCTAACTGAGCTTTCAATGATGTGTCGTCAAACTGGACTGCCGAATGAACAATACTTTGTGGATGCACTACAACTTCAATATCTTTTGCGTCAACAGAGAATAGCCACTTTGCCTCTATAACTTCGAGCCCCTTGTTCATCATCGTTGCCGAGTCTATGCTTATTTTGTTCCCCATACTCCAGTTTGGATGAGCAAGTGCCTCTTTTACTGTTATATCTTCAAATGAGCTTATAGGTCTATCCTTGAATGGTCCTCCGGATGCGGTGAGAATAAGTTTAGAAATCCGATTGAAATGCTCACCCACTAGACACTGAAAAATTGCCGAGTGCTCGGAATCAACGGGTATTATGTCTACATTATTCTCAATAGCAAGTTTTGTTATTATATGTCCTGCAACAACAAGTGTCTCCTTGTTTGCCAGAGCAATATTTTTCTTTGCTTTAATGGCGCTGATTGTTGGTCTTAGCCCTGCGACTCCAACCATAGCAGTAAGGACAACGTCTATACTTTCCATTGTTACTACCTGACAAATAGCATCGCTCCCTGCAAACACCTTTACATCTTCGTCTATTAGGGCATTGCTGACTTTCGAGTAAAGACTTTCATCACCAATAACAACACAATTAGGTTTAAACTCTCGTGCTTGTGCAATAAGCAGCTCTGCACTAGTATTGGCAGTTAGTACATCTATCTTGAAAAGCTCAGGATATTGTCTTACTACATCTAGAGTTTGTTTTCCGATGGAACCTGTCGAGCCTAATATTGCTACGTTTTTACACTCTTGCATTCTAAAAATTTCTTTCAAAGTTTAAGTAATGTGCCGGATTTATAGGCTCTCCTCCCAACCATAATTCAAAATGCAAATGTGGTCCGGTTGTTAGTTTCCCGGAATTCCCAAGCTCGGCAATAAGCTCTCCTTGCTTCACCTTATCGCCTACTTTTTTTAACGCTCCTTTATTGTGCTTATAAACAGATATTAGGCCTTTGTCGTGGCGTATCAAAAGTACGTATCCGGTTTGTAAGGTATAATCTGACAAGATAACTGTTCCGTCGGCAACAGAGACCACATCTGTATTTTCGTTCTCGGACACGATATCTACTGCATAGTGTTCTTTTGAGGGGTCGTATATAGCGGAAATATATCCATACATTGGGGGAATTAAATAGGACTTAAGATTTTTATTGATTTTTGTATCATCATATACTGGCAAGTCATGAGCTGTTTGCGGGTTTGCGGGTAGCGTATCGCTAGGCGTCTGCCCTTGTGAATACACGCCCATAGAAGGGTTTACCGAAATATCTGAGGAGATTATCATCGAGGTGTCGTTCTCGCCATATATCGATTTTACTTTTGACAGCACATCTGTCGTCCTTGCTGTACTGTCAATCTCGCCAGACAGGACAAGCATAACACTCTCCATTTTATTATCGCGCGAGATAATACCATCTTCAAGCTCTTTTACTTTATGGTGGTAAGAAATAAGTTGCTCGCGTAAGCTGTGTTCTTCTATTCCTCCAAAATATTTATTCATGTTGTAGTATTTCAGTCCAAATATCACCCCTCCTGCAATGAGGGCACACAACAAAATACACATCAACACAACATGTAGACCAGAAAACCGAATAGACTTCTCTACATCCAAGGTACTTTCTCTGCGCAACACAAGACGGTGCTTGCTTCTTAACGTTTTTTTTATTTTATCAAATTTCATCTTATACCAAAATCTTACAAAGATAACAAAAAGGACAGAAACCTGTCTCAAAAGCTCACATTTACTAAATGTAATTACCGAGCTGCCCTATCGGCATGTACTGTCTTGTAACGAAAGTTGTAAAGCCTTTCGTATGTTTTGATTTTACCGATTCTTAGAATAGGTAGTATTTGGATATGCTTTCAGAGCCTCCTCTAATATTTTTAGGGATTTAACAAGGTCGCTCTTGTTCAAAACGTAGGCTATCCGCACCTCGTCAGTCCCATGATTTGGGGTAGTGTAAAACCCTGATGCCGGAGCTAGAAAGATTGTTTCTCCATTGTAATCAAAATCAGAAAGTAGCCATTCGCAAAATTTATCAGAATTTTCCACCGGAAGTCGTGCCACGGTATAAAAAGCTCCCATTGGTATGGGTGAATATACTCCATCTATGCGATTCAGCCCATCAATCAAGCACTTACGTCGTTGTACATATTCGTTGTAAGAATCCATCAGATAATCGTCTGTACCCTCTAGCGATGCCTCTGCTGCTATTTGTCCGATTAATGGCGGACTTAGTCGCGCCTGACAAAACTTCATTACATTTCTCCTCACGTTGGAGTTTTTTGTTATCAGAGCCCCGACGCGAATACCACATTCGCTATATCGCTTTGACACAGAGTCTATCAAAACCACATTCTGCTCTATCCCTTCAAGGTGAAAAGCCGAGATATATGGTGCTCCGGTGTAGCAAAACTCCCTATAAACCTCATCGGAAAATAAGTACAAATCGTACTTTAGAACAAGGTCTCTTATGGCGTTCATCTCTTGCTTTGTGTAAAGATAACCCGTTGGGTTATTGGGATTGCATATCATTATGCCCTTTGTCTTCGGAGTGATGAGTTTTTCAAACTCTTCTATAGGAGGAAGAGCAAAGCCATCTTCAATTCTTGTTGGCAATGGTTTAATTACTGCTCCTGCAACTATTGCAAACGCTTCGTAGTTTGCATACGCTGGCTCTGGCACTATTATTTCGTCACCGGGATCAAGACAAGACATAAATGCAAAAGTAACTGCTTCGCTACCTCCGGAGGTAACTATTATATCATTGACTGCAACGTTTATTTTAAATTTATTATAATATGTTGCTAGTTTCTCCCTCAACGAAAATATGCCGTCGCTTGGCGAATACTCCAAAGTGCTTCTATCTATTTTTCGTATGGCATCTATAGCCTGACGGGGTGTTGGTAGATCTGGTTGCCCGATATTCAGGTGATACACTTTGACTCCCCTTTCTTTGGCTTTGTTGGCTAATGGGACTAGCTTCCGTATCGGAGAGTTTGGCATCATATCTCCCCTGTGAGATGTTGTTGGCATATTTTTCTTTTTTCTATCTTAACCGCAAAGATAGAACTTAATAAACACAATTCGTACTTCCCTTGCAAAAAACAAAAAGGCTATCACCTCAGGTGATAGCCTCAGCTTTTTGTCTACTAAAAATTAGTTTACCGCAGCCGACAATTCTGCACCTGCTTTAAACTTAGCTACCTTCTTAGCCGCAATCTTAATAGTTGCTCCAGTTTGAGGATTTCTACCATTCCTTGCACTTCTTTTAGATACCGAGAAAGTTCCGAAACCCACTAGGGCAACTTTATCCCCTTTTTTAAGAGTTTTTGCAACAACACTCATAAAAGCATCTAGTGCTTTTTTAGAGTCTGCTTTGGTTAAACCAGCCTTCTCTGCAATCGCATCGATTAGTTCTGACTTGTTCATAATCAAATAAATTAAATATTAATAAAACGTTTTTATGTTCCGTAATCTCCATACCAATTTTGGAACGACACTGCGAATTTGATAAATAAAATTAAGACCTGCAACAAATTAGCAAAAAAAAGCTCTTCTTTTTGCTAATCTAAAGAAAATAGTATACATTTGCACCGCAAAGGAGAGATGGCAGAGTGGTCGATTGCGGTGGTCTTGAAAACCATTGTACCGCGAGGTACCGGGGGTTCGAATCCCTCTCTCTCCGCTTGGACACTGGAAATCAGCAAGTTGGCTGAACTGTACACAAAAAAGCACACGAAAGCACCCTAATTGGGTGCTTTTTTTGTGTCCATACATCAAAAAAAAAGAAACCCGACTTGTGAAAGCCGGGCTTCAAACACCAAGCCATAAAAAATCTCAGCTTCGAGCAATGTAGTCGAAGACAAAAAAAAGCATTTAATTCTGCGAGAGAAAGCGCAAAGAGAGAAATTACAAACAAAACGGACATTTACTAATAAAAATTTTTCATATCTTTGTTGCTGATTTTGGTGCTAAACTCTCTTTTTCGGGGAATTAGTTAAAAGGGAATCAGGTGCGAATCCTGGACAGACCCGCTGCTGTAATCTTCATCAAAGTCTCTGAGCAATACTCAAAACCACTGTTCGCTTTGCGAATGGGAAGGGCACTCGGAGATGAAGTAAGTCAGAAAACCTGCCAATATATTTTATATAGTTTTTATGCTTTCGGGGAATAGAGCGGAGG
>JBKECW010000032.1:0-8303 GCA_047975005.1 Bacteroidales bacterium
TCCAAGTTCGGAAGGCTATGTGAAACGTGCCGTAGACCAAACTACACTCGGCAAAGGATGGCTCGACAAGTATTACCTGCTTCCTATACCATTAGAAGAAAAAGCACTTAATCCAAATTTATTACCCGATAATACAGGTTGGGAGTAATATTTGATTAATACATGTTTAGGCTTAGATGAAATAAAAGTCGGCAAATTTATTGTCGGCTTTTTTTTTTGTTTACCAATATACAATTGACTAACTTTGTTCCCACTATTTAAATTCAGAAACTATGAAACGGGCTTTTTTGAGAAAAAAATCTTATTTGATGTTGTGTCTCCTATTGTTCACTGTGTTTGCATCCTGCAATTCCAAAAACAAAGAACAGAACAAACCAAACATAATATTTATACTGGCTGATGATTTAGGTTACGGCGAGCTTGGGTGTTATGGACAAGATAAAATCGAAACTCCAAACATTGACCAACTTGCAGCCGAAGGAATGAAGTTTACCAACTTCTATGCCGGTGCGCCAGTTTGCGCACCATCGCGCTGTGTACTGCTGACAGGTAAGCACATGGGGCACTCATACGTCAGAGGTAACGACGAATGGGCGGAAAGAGGAAATGTCTGGAGCTATGAGGCAATGGCTGAAGACGAGAATCTCGAAGGGCAAAGACCTATTCCAAGCTATACCGAAAATATTGCATCTATGCTGAAAAAAAGTGGCTACAAAACAGGAATAGTAGGAAAATGGGGATTGGGAGCTCCGCTCACAAATGGTACACCAAATGATTTGGGCTTCGACTATTTCTTTGGATATAACTGTCAACGTCAGGCACATACATACTATCCTCTTCACTTGTATGAAAACAAGGAAAGAGTATATCTGAGAAACGATACTGTCGCTCCAAATACCAAACTCGACAAAGATGCTGACCCAATGGATATTAGAAGCTATGACAAATATGCTTTGGAGAAATATTCGCCCGATTTGATGTTCGATAATCTTATTAGTTTTGTGGAACAATCCAAGTCTGAACCCTTCTTTTTGTATTGGGCATCTCCATTACCGCATGTGCCCTTGCAAGCTCCACAAAGATTGGTAGACTATTATCACGAGAAATTTGGCGACGAAGAACCCTACCTTGGCAATAAAGGGTATTTCGCTTGTCGCTACCCCAAAGCAACGTATGCAGCTATGGTTACTTACCTCGATGAAAGAGTAGGGCAACTGGTGAAAAAACTAAAAGACGAAGGCATTTACGATAATACTATTATTATGTTCTCGTCTGACAACGGACCCACATTCAATGGTGGCACGCAAAGCGAGTGGTTCAAATCGGCAGGTGAGCATTTCAGATCCTCATACGGATACGGCAAATGCTTCGTGTATGAAGGCGGTTTGAGAGTACCATTGATAGTTTCATATCCCGGACATACAGACTCGGCATCGGTGTCTAATCACATTGGAGCATTCTATGATGTATTGCCAACTTTGGCAGAGCTTACAGGTTCTGAAATTAAAACGTATACCGATGGTATCAGCTTTTTACCTTCCATTACAAATATAGGAAAACAGAAAGAACACGAATTTTTATATTGGGAATTTAACGAAACCGGAGGTCAAATTGCCGTGAGAATGGGCAATTGGAAAGGTGTTGTACGACAAATGCAGAAAGGTAATAAGCACGTCGAACTGTATAGCTTGGTTGCCGACCCGGGCGAACTAAATGACGTTTCGGCAGATCATCCCGAACTTGTTGAGAAATTCTGGGAAATTGTACATCGAGAACATGCTCCGTCGTGGAACCCTAAATGGCAATTTTCAGTTTTAGAAGATGGTTTGGCATCTAAATATAAAAAATAGTTCTACCTTTGTCCGGAATGATAAAAATAGTAAAAGAGCTTAACAAGAAGTATTCCGCATCTGATAATATACCTGATGTGATAGATATGCTTGCAAAAAAATTCAGCAAGCTAGTCTTTACGACTAGCTTTGGGCTAGAAGATCAAGTTGTTACTGACTTGATTATGAAGTCTGAAAAGAACAAACAAATAAAATTTGCCACCCTTGATACAGGGCGTTTGTTTGCCGAGACTTACAAGACAATGAGCAAAACTCAGCAACAATATGGAATATCTATTAAAACATATTTTCCTGATAATGAACAGGTAGAAAACATGGTGGACGAGAAGGGGATGTTTAGCTTCTACGAAAGCATGGACAATAGAAAAGAATGTTGCAAAATTAGAAAAGTGAAAGGACTGGCTAGAGCCTTGGAAGGAAATGATGTGTGGATTACAGGGCTTAGAGCTGAGCAGTCGCCGGCACGTGGAGATTTGAAGTTGTTTGAATGGGACGAGGCATTTTCAATAATAAAATTTAATCCTGTAATAGGATTTACATGGAGCGGAACCCTAGAATATGTGAGAAAGAACACTGTGCCATACAATATATTGCACGATAAAGGGTTTGTAAGTATAGGATGTGAACCATGTACTAGAGCAATTGTAGAAGGAGAAGACTTTAGAAGTGGTCGTTGGTGGTGGGAGTCAGGTTCTAAGAAAGAGTGCGGATTGCACTCGTCATAGTATTTTGGTATTATTTGTGTTGTGTTGTGTTGTATCAAAGCTACCTTGTTTACTTTTCAAATGCCATTGTGGCAATAAATAACGAGACTAAATAGTAAGATATGGAGTCAGAAAAACTCTTTTCCATTATTAATAAGGACAAAATTGAACTGATGAGTTTAGTCGAGGAGCTTAATATAAATAATTATAAAAATCAAGCTCTTATCAATCTAGCCATAAGCAAGTGTGATAGTTTGTCGTGTGGCTTACAATTGCTAAAGAATCTGGCATTTGTCGATAATAGAGAGAAGATGGACTTATCACATAATATTGAAATAACAGATACTGATTCAGAACTTTATGAAAGTGGCATTACGGAAGCAGATATAACCCAAACTACCCAAATGCATTGCAACGGAAAAGAAGACAGAGACATGTCAGCGACAGAGCAAACTTCTTTGCGACAGCTTCTGATGGCAATAGACAGCAAAGAAGGAAAACTGGCAGGAGCTTCCATAAAAAGTATCAAGGCAGAAATAGGACTAAATGATAAGTTCTTGTTTATTAGGGAATTGTTTGATAATAATTTTGATAAATATATCGAATGCGTAGACGGACTCGATGCTCAAAATAATCTTGATTGTGCAATTTCCTTTTTACAAGATAAATACACTTGGGTGGAGGATACCTCAGCATTAACTGATTTTTTAAAAATTGTAAAACGCCGTTTCTTATAGTATTATGCCCAAATTGTTTATTGTTCCAACGCCAATAGGAAACCTTGAGGATATAACTCTGAGGGCATTGAATGTCTTGAATAATGTTGACTTTATTCTGGCAGAAGATACAAGGGTATCGGCAAAACTGCTGAAACATTTTGACATTTCAACAAAATTAAGACCTTATCATAAATTCAATGAGCACAAGATGCTCGATGAGCTGATAAATACGATAAAGGTATGCGAGGCAGTTGCCTTAATAAGCGATGCGGGGACGCCTGCAATTGCAGATCCTGGATTTCTTCTGGTAAGAGAAGCCTTGAAGAATGATATTAAGGTAGAAACGCTGCCCGGAGCTACGGCTATTATTCCGGCATTAGTTAATTCAGGTCTGCCTTGTGACAGTTTTATCTTCGAGGGATTTATCCCACACAAGAAAGGTAGAAACTCATTGTTTGAGAAATTAAGAAATGCAGATAAAACAACACTACTATACGAGTCTCCACACCGTATAATGAAGACTCTTAATCAATTGCAGGGTTTTGTCGAGGAAGATAGAGTTGTGAGTGTGTCAAGAGAACTGACTAAAATATATGAAGAAACAGTAACAGGAACATTGACACACCTGATAAAGCACTTTGAAGAATATAAATCAATAAAGGGAGAATTTGTAATAGTAATATCTCCCGCATAACAGTAAATTTTTAAGAAAATATTTCGTTAGGTAATGGCTAAAAAGTCTAGTTTTAAGATTATTGCAAAGACCTTCTCTGGTTTAGAGGACGTCTTGAAAGAAGAAATTGTAGCTCTCGGAGGAGCAAATGTAGAGATTATAACAAGAGGAGTCTCCTTTGATTGTGATTTGGAAACACTCTACAGGGCAAATTTCTATTCGCGTACAGCATTGCGCTTCTTGTGGAAGCTTGCAGAGTTCGATATTATGAACCAGCAAGACCTGTATGACAAAGTTAAAGAGTCTATTGATTGGCATAAATTGTTTTTGCCAGCCAAATCTATAATGGTAAGCTCAAACATCCATAACAGCAACGTGTTTAACAACGGAATGTTTGTGTCGCAAAAAGCTAAAGATGCTATTGTAGATAGATTCCGTGAGGAAAAATTGAAACGCCCATATGTAGATACTGATAATCCGAGTGTTATAATAAATGTGCATATTGCTAAGGAAAAATGTACAGTGCTACTTGACAGCTCCGGAAAGTCCTTGCACCTTAGAGGGTATAAAGTTGCAAACAGCATGGCTCCAATAAACGAAGTGCTTGCTGCAGGAATGATTAAAATGTCAGGTTGGGATATGAAATCAGACTTTTTTGATCCGATGTGTGGCTCAGGAACTTTCAGTATTGAAGCCGCGTTAATGGCCAAAGGCATACCTCCTGGCGTATTTAGAGATAAGTTCGCATTTGAGAATTGGACAAACTTCGACCCAGACTTGTTTATGGATATTTCTGAGGAATATGAAGAAAAAGATATGGAGTGTAAAATTTACGCATCAGACTTTTCGCCTCAAGCGATAAAGATAGCAAGTGCTAACATGAAAAGTGCTTTTGTATTTAATGATGTCAAACTGGAAAATATAGACTTTGCAGAATATAGGGCAGTCGACTCCAAGGGAGCAGTGGTTATGCTTAATCCCCCATATGGAGAACGCCTGAAAGTTGGAGCGCTAAATGCTATTTACGAATTGATCGGACGCACCATTAAACATAAATTTGTAGGCGCAAGGGTGTTTATTATAAGCTCAAATAAAGATGCTGCCAAGCATATTGGATTGAAGCCGACAAAAAAGACAACCCTATTTAATGGCCCTCTGGAATGTATATTTAATCAATATGATATTTTTGGGGGAAAGCACAAGGATTTTAAAAGGAAGCAAACAAAAAAAGTATGATGGAAAAGAATTGCTTCCAACCATCATACATCGCACTTTAGCCTATGCTCGTTTTACACACACCTTGATAGTCCAATTTTCATGCCATAAATTCATCTAATGTGAAGTTTTTGTGTTGACAGTGTTATTTTTTTTTATTATCTTTGTCAACTCTCATGCACTATTGTTCATATTGCCTGAGTATGAGATCTTTGTATTAAATATCTAATTGTTAAAATAATTAATGTAATATGAGTAAAAGAGTAAGTGTATTGGCAATCTTATTTCTCGCTTTTGCCCTAAATATGCAGGCAAAGCGGCAGGTGCAAAATTTGAACAATGGGTGGGCATTCAGGTATGGCTATGAGGTTAGAAAAAATATTAGTGAGGCAATAAACTTGCCGCATACATGGAATACTAAAGATGCTCTTGGTGGCAATCCTGACTATTATCGTGGAATAGGTGTTTATACAAAAGAAATAGAGATTAAGAACGAGTGGGAAAGCAAAAGACTAATCATTAGATTTCTTGGAGCTAATTCAGTTGCCAACCTGTTTATAAACGGCAAACATGTAGGAGAACACAGAGGTGGATATACAGCTTTTGCTTTTGACATAAGCTCATTTGTGAAGTATGGAGCAAAGAATACCATAACGGTCAAAGTTAACAACTCCCCACAACTGGATATTATGCCTCTGGTGGGCGATTTCAATTTCTATGGCGGATTGTACAGAGACGTTGACTTATATATATGCGAACCCGATTGTATCTCCTTACTTGACTACGGCTCGGAAGGGGTATATATGTTCCAAGATGAAGTTAATGAAAAGAGCGCCTCTGTAAGAACCAGAATAAAGCTATTGGGTGAAAACTCTGTAGATGTTAAGCTTACTGTGCTTGATGCTTCGGGGAAAGAAGTGTTCTCTAAATCTCAAACTGCTAGTGGCGGAAAAGACATTGAAATTCCGATGGAGATTAAAAATCCTCATCTTTGGAATAGTACTGCCGACCCTTATTTGTATAGCGTAAAAGTGCAGATTGTGAAAGGCGGAAATGTCGTTGATGAGGTGATTCAGCCTCTTGGATTACGTTACTATAGAATTGACCCCAATGATGGAGTGTTTCTGAATGGAGAGCACATCCAGCTTAAAGGTGTTTGTCGTCATCAGGATAGACCCGAAATAGGAAATGCACTTGCAAAATTCCATCATGCCGAAGATGTAGATATTATGAGGGAGATGGGAGCGAATGCTCTCAGAATGTCTCATTACCCGCACGACCCATATATGTACGAACTCTGCGACAAGAAAGGGATAATGGTGTGGTGTGAAATACCATTTGTTGGTCCCGGTGGTTATGCAGATAAAGGCTTTGTCGATATTGAGAGCTTTAAAGAAAATGGAAGACAGCAGCTTCTCGAAATGATACGTCAAAATATGAATCACCCATCAATATTGTTTTGGGGACTGTTTAATGAACTAAAAGAAGTAGGCGACAACCCGATTGAATATGTAAAAGAATTGGACGAGCTTACAAAGGCAGAAGATCCTACCAGAGTTACTACGGCTGCAAGCAATCAGTCCGGAAAACTAAACGAAATAACAGACCTTATTGCGTGGAATACATACTACGGCTGGTATGGCGGCGATTTTGCAGGTATTGGTAAATGGGCAGATGCTACGCATGCTAAAATGCCAAATACGCCAATTGGAATTAGTGAATATGGCGCAGGGGCAAGTATAAAACATCAGCAAGAAGAGCTTAAAAAATCGGCAGCTAATAGTTATTGGCATCCCGAAAATTGGCAAACCGCATATCACGAGACTCATTGGGAAGAGATTGATAAGCGTCCTTTCTTGTGGGGAACATTTATATGGAACTTATTCGATTTTGGTGCTGCACACCGCACAGAGGGCGAAGTGCCGGGCAAAAACGATAAAGGCATAGTGTCTTTCGACCGAAAAGACCGCAAAGATGCTTTCTACTTCTATAAAGCAAATTGGAACAAGGATGAGCCGATGTTGCGCATAGCTGAGAGACGATTGGTTGAAAGAACAAAGGCTCAACAGACTATAAAAGTCTACTCAAATCAAGAGAATGTAGAACTTTGGGTCAACGGTAAAAAATATACGGCTTCGGGAAATGCTGACATGGCTCGCTTCTACTTCGATGTGGAATTGACTGACGGTGATAATGAAATCATTGCTAAAAGCGGAGATTCCCTTCAAGATGAGGTTGTTCTGACCTTGATAGCACAATAGAGAACAGACATTCTTAGATATACAAAAAGCATGTATCCATACTTGGGTACATGCTTTTAAGTAGTGCCAGTCTATAAATTCCAATATCTGCATTGTACTCACTTTGCAAGCCTTGATCTTGAACTTTATAGCTCAGACTCTTGATATTATGGATATGCTCTAAGTATTCGATTTTTCATTGTCAATTCTCAACTCTTCATTAATTTCACCATTAAAATGTCTAATGCCCTCCTTTATAATCATTCTCATGTGTGAGAACTCTTTTAATGGTTCGTTTAACGCCTTATTATACTTTGCAGAAGCAAATGAGCCGTGGTACAAATCTTCCTACATACCTAAAAACAAAAAGTCCCACAATTCGTTGAATTGCAGGACTTTTTTGTTTTTGACCGCCTTTTGGCGTTTCTCTTGGTGACTCAGCTGGGGCTCGAACCCAGGACCCCATCATTAAAAGTGATGTGCTCTACCAACTGAGCTACTGAGTCAACATTTATACCTTTGTTTTTGTCAAAAGCGTTGCAAAGATAGGGTTTTATGTCTTTTATTCCAAATCATAAAAGATTAAAAAATGTTTATGCTGAGAGTGGGTGTATGTATTAGCCTTAAAAACAAAGTAGTAGTTAGATGTACTTGATTTATAGATGTGTTGTTTTAATCTGTGTTGTCCTTAGAAAATTGTTATAAATCTAATTGCACCAGTGAGCTGTAGCATTAATCTGATTATAGAGGAAATACTGACCGCGCGCTTGGTTATGAGAAAATCTGTGGGTATGTGTTAGATTTACTAATTTCAGACTTTGCCAACTAGCGGGAGAGTATACGTTGTCTTTTTTTTATATACGTACAAGACTCAAAATATAAAGAGTCTTGCAATATGCGAA
>JBKECW010000033.1:0-2431 GCA_047975005.1 Bacteroidales bacterium
TAATAAGCATCAGGGTCAAGAGCCCTGGAAGAATTCAATGAGTAAGAATAAGGATTTATATCGAAATCGCGCTTCACCTCTCCTGTAACAACGTCGGTAGTCTGAGAAAGTGTACCGGGAGCTTTTTGCTTACGATACGAAGCATTGGTATAGGTGTTCAAAGTCAAGTTCTTCCGAATGTTGAAATTTGAATTAAAATTGGCAGTATAGCGGTTTACGTTGCTTGCCAGTGTCCACCCCGGATCTATCAACGCGCTTAAAGAGGCGTAATAACTAGACCTCTCTGTTCCCGAAGACATGCTTATGGAGTGGCTTTGCATAATGTTAGAATTAAACAACTCGCCAAACCAATCAGTGTTGCGATACTCAGCATTGCGTAGATATTGCGCTCTAGCAGCTGCTGTGTTAGGCAACAAAAAGTTGCCCGATGCATCAACATCTCCAAGCATCTGATACATAAGACCATAAACACCACTTTCAGAAGCATTTGCTAAGTCGGCATAGTTTAACCAGCCTGCTTCGCGCATCTCTTCGTTGACCGACATCTGCTCCTGAGAGTTCATAATGTTAAAATCATTGTAAGAGGGTTTCATTCGGTAGGTAAATTCGCCGGTATAGTTAATAGTGCTGACACCAGCCCTACCTTTTTTGGTAGTGATTACAATAACCCCGGCCATTGCCCGTGCTCCATAAATAGATGTTGCAGAACCATCTTTTAAAATCTCAAAACTCTCAATATCGTCGGGATTTAAACCTGCAACAGCAGAACTGATAAGTGTTGTAGCATCTCCCGATGATAAAGCATCGGCACTCATTTCTACAACATCTTCCAAAATGACCCCATCAACAACCCATAGAGGCTTGGAGCTTCCATATATAGAAGTTGCTCCACGAACTCTAATCTTCGGCGCGGTTCCAAATGTACCCGATACATTCTGTACTGATACACCGGCAGCACGTCCCTCTAATCCACGGCTTAAATCCGGAATACCATCGAGTTTTATGGCATCAGCATTTAAGTTCTGGCTGGCTCCGGTAAATAAACGTTTGTCTGTTGTTAACATCCCTGTTACAACCACTTCGTCAAGACTCTCGGATTCGGTACGCATCCCCACATTAAAAGTACTTTGTTCTCCTATTTTTACTTCCTGTGTTTCCATACCCAGGAAACTAAAAACAAGGACTTTGCCTTTAGCATCTTTGACGGAGAATTCGAAATCTCCATCTGAGTCTGTTGTTACTCCATTGCCCGTGCCTTTTTCTTTTACGATGACTCCGAGTAAAGGTTCTCCTGTCTCCTTGTCTGTAACCTTACCGCTTACAGTTCTAGTCTGTGCCCATCCATATTGGGCGAAAGTTAGTAATAGCGCTAACCCAAGTAAAAATTGCTTCATATAATCTATTTAAAGTTACATTTCAAAAGCAAATGTAGCAAATATCTACTTAATTGCAAGTTTTTCATTAATAAAAATTATGCTCTGAAAATATCTGAAGACAGTTCGGTATTAATTCTATACAAAGTGAGAAATGGCAATATTTGAAGGGAGAGGTACATATTCTAATGCTAAAATATTTGACAAGGTTAATTCGTGAGAGGAGATGACGGAAAACAGACCGTTGCGGCATCAGAGTCGAAAAACAGGATCAATCCGTCTTAATTTTTGACACGACTCCAGCCTCAATCAATTAACAACCAGGCATTAATGCCCGTCGACATTAAAACACGTGTAAATGGCTAATTAGGCAAAGCGAGCATAACGTAAATATTGATTTTTGTAGAAATACTCTAAATACTGATTCAACTGATTTTGCATAAGAGTTGGATTGTTGCTATATTCGTAAACAAAAAGACAGTAGAGATTAGTAGTTATATGTCAGACAAACAGCTATTTGGCTTAGTCCAACATCTAAATAGTGCTTGTCCATAATGTCAGGAGTCTGGGCAATAAAGTTCAAGGCTTCGAAACTTTGTGAATTGGGAGTTTACTTGTGTAAACTCCCAATTCACAAAGCGAGCATAATGCAGATATTGGACTTTATAGACGGACTCTAAATACTAAAATCTATAAAAAACAAACACATGAAACGAGCCATAAGACAAGTTTCACACAGAAGTATGATTATACATCTGACAATAAAAAAACAAAATATAAACAGATGAAAGCATTAATATCTTTAGTAGTGCTGTGCTTACTCGGAAATCTAAATCTGAAAGCACAAGAAGTAAACATTATCCCTGCACCGCAGGAAGTGAAAATGGGAGAGGGAACTTTTACCATTAACAATCAGACTAAAATTGCATATACGACAGAAAGCAAATCTACTGCTGAGGTTTTACAAAGCAACCTTAACGCAATCTGGGGCTATCAAGTCGGACTAGCAGAGTCGGCAGATGGCAACATCAAATTTGAACTTAATAAAAATCTCGGGA
>JBKECW010000034.1:0-67193 GCA_047975005.1 Bacteroidales bacterium
AAAACAGAGAAAACCGGAGAATTAAGGGCTCGCCGGTTTTCATAGTTCACATTAACATCCAATATTAATGCAAAAAGACTTTACAAAAATATGAAAAAAAAGGAAGAAGGCTATATCACACATAGCTCAATATCAAAACTTTTACTAAAAATGAAGTTATTTACTCTTCTAATGTGCATTTCGATTGTATCAATGGCTTCCGTATCCTATTCTCAGAATACCAAGTTTACAATGCAACACGACAATATCACCCTGGGAGAAGTGTTCGAAGAGATTGAGAAAAGCAGTAAATTTATATTCATTTATAGCGAACGGAATGTTGACTTACAAGACAAAGTAAGCGTATCTGTCAAAAATGAAGATGTCAGCAAAATTCTTAATCAAGTTTTTAAGGGTAAAGACAATTACTACGAAATAAAAGACCGACAAATACTTATTAAGTCAAAAAAGGAAGAAACCACAGAGACTGAGTCTACTCCTGTTTCTGTATTTACAGGCTCTCAACAAGAGCAGTCGAAAGTTAAGGGGAAAGTCTTGGACGAGAACGGCGAGCTGGTTGTCGGTGCCACAGTATCTATAAAAGGAACAACTAATGCAACAATTACGAATGTAGACGGCGAGTTCGAAACTAAAGCGGTTATTGGTCAAACTTTAGTTGTTTCGTTTATTGGTTACGATACGCAAGAGATATTATTGGAAGATTTAACATATAAGGAAGTATCACTCGGTGAAGACGTTGCGAGTCTGGAAGGAGTTGTTGTAACAGCCTTTGGCACAGCACAGAAGAAGGAGAGCGTTGTTGGTTCTATTGAAAGCATCCATCCAGATGAGTTGATAGTACCAGCCACTAGTCTATCGAATGCTTTTGCCGGCAGATTATCAGGAGTAATTGCCTATCAACGTTCAGGACAACCTGGAGCTGATGGATCATCATTCTACATTAGGGGCATATCGACTATAAGCGGAGCAACAAATCCTCTTGTCATAATTGATGGAGTAGAAGCTAGTAACGCTACATTGAATGCTCTTCCTCCAGAAGTAATTGAGAGCTTCTCAATTTTAAAAGATGCTACCGCAACAGCTATGTATGGCACAAGAGGCGCAAACGGAGTAATGATAGTAACCACCAAAAGTGGAGCCAACATGGCTAAACCTGCTATCAATGTAAGAGTTGAAAATACATTCAGTAATCCCACTTCAATCCCCGAGTTTGTTTCTGGAGCCCAATATATGCGCTTGTATAACGAGGCCGTGACAAATCAGTCGACAGGAGATGCTTTGTACACCAACGAAGAAATTACCGGTACTGAGCAAGGCTTAAATCCGTATATATTTCCCAATGTTGATTGGTATAATGAGATTTTCAAATCTCAATCAAAAAGTCAAAATGTCAACTTCAATGTTAGAGGAGGAGGTAAAAAAACAGATTACTTTATGAACGTGGGATATATACACCAAGACGGGATGTTGCGTTCAAGGAGTAAAGACTATTTCTCTTATGATAACAACTTCAACTTAAATCGGTTTGTATTTCAGAATAACATTAATCTGAACCTAACTGAGTCTTCTAAAATTTCACTTCGCCTAAATACTCAATTACAAACCCTGCGCTCACCTCAAATCGGGACAAATGCCATGTTTAGCTCCACAATGAACACTAGTCCAGTATTATTTCCTACAATGTACCCTGACGATGGTAATACAGACTGGATAAAATGGGGAGGCAGTGCAGAGGGCAATGCAATAACAAATCCACTCGCAGAATTAACTAAAGGTTATGAAGACCAGTTCACAAGTAATGTTACTGCAAATCTGGAATATACACAAAAGCTAAACTTCGTAACAAAAGGTCTAAGTTTTAAGGCGCTTGCATCCTTTATGAATGCATCCACATCTACAACAACCCGTTCGCAGGGATATAATTCTTATAGAATTAGCTCATATGCTCAAGATGCCAATGGAGAATACAACTACACAATCGAGCCACTGGGCTCCGAGGATGAACCAGTATTATCAACCTCTGGCACAAACATAGGGAATCGTCGTATATACCTTCAAGCATATTTTGATTATAACAGACGTTTTAACTTACATGAAATCAGCGGAATGGCACTATATAATCAGGACGAATTATCCAACAATATTGCCACGACATTATTAACTTCACTACCTCGTCGCAAACAAGGCTTAGCTTTCCGTGCTACATATGGATATGATAATCGTTACATGTTTGAATTTAACTTGGGATATAATGGATCTGAAAATTTTGCAGAAGGGCATAGGTGGGGTCTTTTTCCATCAGTGGCAATTGGCTATAACTTATCAAGAGAAAAGTTCTTTGAACCACTTACAAATGTAATCTCAAATTTGAAACTTAGGGCTTCATACGGACTTGTGGGGAACGACCAAATAGGTTCTGACCGTTTTATTTACCTTTCCGACATCGACTTGACAGGCAGCGATGCTTATAAAACAGGCTATGGCTCAACCTCTTTATCTCTTTCCGGTCCTGTATATACCAGATATCGAAATGAGGACATAACCTGGGAAGTTGGTAGAAAACTGAATATTGGTTTTGATCTTCAATTATTCAGGGATTTAAATTTTGTTCTTGATTTCTTCAGAGAAGACAGAGATAACATTTTTCAAACAAAAAACACGGTTCCAAATTATCTAGGCACCGCCGAAACAACCATATACGGCAATTTTGCAGCTGTCCGAAATCAAGGTTTTGACATGTCAGTAGACTATGGCAAGGTTATCAATGACAACTGGACCATTCAGTTTAAAGGAACATTTACATATGCCCACAACGAAGTCACAGCTTATGACGAAGCTCTTTTTATGGAGTATCCACAGTTGAGAATGGTAGGAAGTTATTTGAATAGAATAACAGGATATGTATCAGACAATCTGTTCATAGACTGGAATCAAATAAATAACAGTGCAGATCAGCAGATTTCTGGTAATGTAGCTCCTGGCGACATAAAGTATATTGACCAGCCGGATGCAAACGGAAATTACGATGGCATTATCAATTCCAATGACAGAGTTACAATGGGGTATCCTTCAATTCCTGAGATTGTATATGGATTTGGACCATCTGCAAAATACAAAAACCTCGATTTTTCAGTATTCTTCCAAGGTGTTGCTAGAGTATCCCTAATGATGTCTGGCTTCCATCCATTTGGAACGCAAAATAGTCATAACGTTATGCAATTTATTGCAGATGATTATTGGAGTGAAGATAACCAAAACATATATGCTTCTTATCCTCGCATAACAAAAACATCTCATTCAAACAACACTGTCGCTTCAGATTTTTGGCTGCGAGATGCACGCTTTTTAAAGCTTAAGAATGCAGAAGTTGGGTACACCCATAAACAGTGGCGTTTTTATGTCAGTGGAATGAATCTATTGACCTTCTCCCCTTTCAAGTATTGGGATCCGGAGATGGGAGGTGGCAGCGGATTAAAATATCCTACTCAGAGTTCATTTAGTATTGGCTTACAGCTCAATTTATAATTCGGTTCAAAATAAAATACATATTAAGATGAGAACATATATAAAATTAATAATCTTACTACTTCTTGTAGCAACTGTATCATCCTGCAATTTTCTGGATATTGTCCCAGATGAGAGACCTACGGAAGATGATGCATTCAAAGATCCACAAGCAGCACGGCGCTTCTTGTATTCGTGCTATTCTTATCTCCCTAACCATAGACATGCATCAGCAAGTTTAGATCTTTTCACAGGAGATGATGTTATCTCAGCTTTTGAGCATGCAACCTTCGCTCAATTCCCAAGAGGAAACTACAATGCAACAAGCCCTGTCATATCATATTGGAACACCCTATTTTCTGGATTACGCCAATGTTATATATTAAAGAATAATATTGCAAATGTTCCAGGCATAGAAGCCAATGTAATTAAAGACTATAACGCACAAGCCGACTTCCTTATCGCCTATTATCACCTTCTGCTGATACGTTGTTATGGTCCAACAATCCTCATAAAAGAGGAATCTGATATTAACACAAATCCAGAAGACTTCCTTGCTAGAAGTCCCTTGGACGAATGTGTACAATTTGTTGTAGATAAGTTTGATGAATCTGCTGCTGGTCTACCTAGTAGACGCACAGGCGAAGAATATGGTTTAGCAACTAGCGTTGCCGCTAAGGCTTTGAAAGCAAGAATGCTTCTATATGCAGCATCGCCTTTGTTCAATGGAGAAACTCCTGCAAGTATCAAAGCATTAGCAAACCCAGATGGTTCTTTACTTTTCCCTCAAAGCAAAGATGCACAAAAATGGCAAGAGCTAAAAACAGCGACACAAGAGGCTATTGCCGTCGCAGATGCAGCTGGATACTCTCTTTATAAAAATACCGGCTACGGAGAAAACGGTTATCCAGCAGACGAGACGCAACGAACATTACGCTACAACCTTATAGAACCAGCTAATTCAGAAATTCTATGGGCTGATGCTCGTAATGAGGGATATTACGGCTTGCAAAACAAATGTAGACCCTACGTGTCAGCAGCTTCGTGGAATGGTTTGGGGCCTGCATTTGCAATGTTAGACAGATTTTATACTGAGAATGGTTTGCCCATAGACGAGGACCCTGCTTATAGTTATGCAGGTCGTTTTAACGTTGTTACTGTAACAGAAGCAGATAAGGACAAAGCCAGACCAGGTGACAAAACTTTGGCTTACAATCTCCGTAGGGAGCCCAGGTTCTACGCATGGGTATCCTTTCAAGGAGGTTATTACGAAGTAATGTCAGCAGCTTCGGGAGGCGCATATAGGGATGACTCTAACTTCACTGAAACTTCTACGGGAGGTGTAACATACTCGCACATGGTAACATCTTTCTTACAAAACGATAACTGCGGAAGAGGTAACAGAACGAATAACTATGCTCCTTCTGGATATTTGAACAAGAAAGGCTGCGATCCTTCCTTTAAGACGAAATCAGCGGGTAGCAGTCCTGATGAATACCCTTGGTCAGTAATTCGTCTTGCAGATTTATATCTTATGCTTGCAGAAGCAAGTGTTGAGACAAATGATTTAAATACAGCAAAAACTTATCTCGATAAGGTTAGAGTTCGTGCAGGTATTCCCACTGTTGAAACTTCATGGAGTGGAGTTGCATCTCTTGATCAGAGCAAGTTGCGCCAAATCGTAAGACAAGAAAGACAAGTTGAACTATACCTTGAAAATCAGAATTTCTGGGATATGAGACGCTGGCTATTAGCTGAGAATTATTTCAATAAAAAGCAAGTCGGCATCAACACACTTGCCAATACTGTTGCAGCATCTGCGACTCCTACTGAAATAGAGTTTCCTCGTGCATTCGCTGTAAGAAATTATTTGTTACCGATTCCAATCAAAGATGTGAATACAAATACAAATCTAGTACAAAACCCGGGATATTAGTAAAATACACAAACGTCATTGCGAGGAGCTGGCGACGAAGCAATCTCCTACAACAAAGAACAGATTGCCACTCTAACGCTCGCAATGACGAATGACTATAAACAGCAAAAGCATAAAGCTTACAGCTTATTGCAAAATAACAAACATATGAAAAATATATTATATACAGCGCTTATTCTTTTTACAGCAATAAGTTGCACTAATGAAGATGAAGGCATACGCCCTGCCGACATTAGCAATGTCGGCTCAGACTCCTTGCCCGGACAAATCTCTCTACACTGGGATATGCCCGACAGCACTAGTATTCACTATGTAGAAGTGAGCTACTACGATCATCTTAAACAGAAAACTGTAGTTCATCTATCAAGCACCGACACAATGCTTATTAGTAACACACGAAATAAGTACGGTCTCTATAAATTCCAACTCACGCCCTATAGTATTAATCGTACTCCGGGCAATACTATTGAACATGAAGGCATGTCGGGTCATACCCCTATTACTGAAAATTTCCTATCTGAGGAGGAATTTAGTTTTACAGAAGATCTGATAGAGGGAAATTCTATTCAAGACGGAACCAACCCTCCCATAAATCTTTTTGACGGCGATGAAAGTACTATGTATCACTCAATTTGGCGAGGAACTCCACCCTATCCTGCTTGGTTAAGCTTTGATTTACAGGAAGAAATAACTGCTTTTAAGCTCAATTGGGGTCCACGTACAGACAATTCAAATGGCAAGCCGACAGACATTGATTTGTTTGGTAGTACCGATGGAGAGAATTGGTTTCTGATAATAAACCTAACGAAAGAAAAAGATGGTTTACCGGTAACAACCACAGACTGGTTTCGCTCACCGACTTATAAATCATCTCAGCCTTTTAGGTATCTAAAACTGAGTGTGAATGATACCGAAGGTTCCCCTGCCAAGAAGTTTTGGAGTATGAGTGAACTTGAGATATACAAAGTGAACCTTGAGGTAATTAACCCCGAAGATCCCAACTACGAAGAGTAGGCTTTTTTAATGGTCAATGTAGAGACAGGGTATACCCTGTCTCTTATATTAGATGATAGATTTTTTTAATGGTGAATGATAAATGAAACAGCCGGGTTTAATGGCGAATCTTGTAGGAGTGTCCCTTGTGGGCACTCAATACCACGAAACAGCCGGACAGGCGCAAGGCACTGCCCCTACGAACATATCAATAAACACAATGATGGCTGTTGGGCGTACTGCGTACGGTATCATGCGGCTGTTCGTTAACCACCAACAGGTCACCATTAACAATTATATTGGCTGCTATCTAAAAAAATAAAAATATGAAAAACAAATTATCTTTTCCTTTAGGTGCAGGTAGAGCTGCCAATGCCTTCATTGTACTGCTGGCTCTGTGTCTGACAACCCTGAGCTCCTGCTCGAAAGACGAAGTGATAGACGAACCTACTTCTCAAGAGCTAGAATTATCATCTCTTAGATTAGAATTTGACCGTATCCATTCCTCTCAAACAGTAGATGTTACGACCAATCAAAGCGGAGTAACATGCCAATCGAATGCAGATTGGTGTACCGCCACTTACAGCGACGGAAAAATCAATGTAGAAGTAACTACAAACCAACAGACTACAGATAGAACAAGCTCAGTAAGTGTAAAAGCCGGCACTCTATCAAGATCAATAACTGTGTCTCAGAAAGGGCTAAATTCTTACAGCAATGATATTGTCAATGATATAAAACTTACGATATCGTCTGCCGAGACAAGCTCTTTCCAGTCTGCTAATAGCAACATCGAAAAGTCATACGATGGTGATTACTCAACAAACTATCATTCAAATTGGTCAAATACTGCAAGCGACTACTTTCCCATAGAATTAATCTACAATTTGGCAGACTGTCCCTCGATGGATTATATGGTTTACTACCCTAGACAGTCGGGTACAAATGGAAACATAAAAGAATTTGAGCTTTGGGTGTCAACACAAGACAATCCGACAATGACAAAATATGGAGACTACAATTTTGAGGGAAGTTCAAGTGCAAGTATTCTCTATTTTTCACCGGCTCTTGTTAAACCAACATCAGTTAAGCTTGTGGTAAAATCGGGAACAGGGGATAGACAGGGCTTTGTAGCTTGTGCAGAGATGGAGTTTTATCAAAAAAATCCCGACAGTTTTGACTATCTCACAATTTTCACTGACAATAGTTGCTCAGAGCTAAAATCAGGTATTAGTAAAGCAGACATTGATGCAATTGAGAATGGACTATTTCGCGATTTAGCCAATGAGATTTACAACAATGAATACGATATGGAGTTCAGAGTCCAGGATTACCTAGCATGGCAACACCCTGACATTATGGCAAGTACAAACAAAACCAGTGCATACAGTCTGCGAGACAACCCAACTGGTATTTTTGTATCTTCGGGAGAGAAATTAATTTTCTTTGCTAACAATCCCAACAATGAGAGAGTATCGATTATCGTTCAGGACTTGAACAATGGCTATGGAGGCAACTCCTATCCTGTTGCAAATGGCATGAATAGTATAGACATTAGTTCAGGAGGATTAATCTACGTCATGTACCATAGCGACAATGCCAACAAGGAGTCTGTAAAAATCAACTTTGTAACGGGAACGGTAAACGGCTATTTTGACAGTCAGAAACACAAGGCAGAAGATTGGGAAAGAATCCTCTCCAATGCGAGCTACAAGCGCTTCGATTTATTGGGCAAATATGCACACCTGACATTTCCTACCGAGAATTTCAAGAATAGTACACCGGACGGCATGTCTCTAATAAACAAATATGATGAGATGGTTCAACTGGAATGGGAATTTATGGGTCTAGTCAAATACAACAAGACCTTTAAAAACCGAGCATATTTCCATGTTACGTACTCCGCCGATGCTCATATGTATGCCACATCTTATCGCACTGCATATGCAGTAGAAACTATGGGCTTAATGTGTAATCTCGATAGATTTAGCTCAGACGTTTGGGGTCCTGCTCATGAGTTGGGGCATGTCAACCAAACTCGTCCGGGACTCAAATGGGCAGGCATGACAGAGGTAACTAATAACATTCATTCGCTATATATACAAACTACCTTTGGCAACACAAGCCGATTAACAGCCAATAATCAATATTCAGCAGCAGTAACAGAAATTGTGAATGCTCATATAGCTCATAATGCATCGACAAATGTTTTCAATAAGTTAGTGCCATTCTGGCAGCTCAAGCTCTACTTGATGGACGCATTAGGAAAGGATGACTTTTATAAAGATTTATATGAAGAGATGCGTAATAAGGAGTACACCAATGTTCAAAATGATGGATACTATCAGTTAGATTTTGTACGTACCGTGTGCAAAATCGCCAATCTTGATTTGACAGATTTCTTTGAAGCATGGGGTTTTTTCACTCCTATTGACATGGAAATAAACGACTACAGCGCAAGTCAGTTTACCATAACTCAGCAGGAAATAGATACCCTAAAAGCTGAAATTGCAGCAAAAGGCTATCCTGCCCCTGCACACAATGATATCTATGATATAACTGATAATAATGTTGCTAATTACAGATAATCTTAATGGTGAATGATAAATGAAACAGCCGGAGTTAATGAAGAATGCAAAAACAGTCAGGGCAATGTAGGGGCAGACCTGGGTGTCTGCCCAGCTGTTAAAATTGGCAGTTCCCATTATCAACTGTCAACTGAATTTGGCTGTTCCATTAGCACATCAACTAATCATCTCATTATCAATGGCTGTTCGTTAACCACTAACAATTCACCATTAATAATGGTATTGGCTGTTATCTAAAAAGAAACAAACACATGAATAAAATTTTTATACTAAGTATCATGATTCTCCTTTCTTCTATATCCGAGAAAGGGGAAGCTCTAAATCGTACGGAAATTCCAAATTCTTACGAATCTAAATTTTTGGATGATGTCAAGCCAGATAAGAAGCTAAAAATAAGTGCTGTGAAGTTGAGCCCCGAAGGCTTGTTTCAGCGAGATCAGGGAGCAGACAAAACCATAGATGGGGATAGCAAAACGGGTTATCACTCGCCATGGAGGGGTATAGATTTCGACACAGACATAACTTTTGAATATGCTCTGGAAACCGAAGGTGGCGAGATCAACACCTTAGACTATATTTTGCTAACTCCCAGACCATGGGGACAGAATGGAATAATAAAAGAGGGGGAGATATATGTCAAGTCGACTTCTAAGACCGATTACATACTTGTAAGCAGTTTTAGCTTTGATGACAGTAATGCTGCCAAAAGGGTAGATTTAGAAATCCCTGTTAAGAATCCGACAGGAATAAAACTAGTGGTTAAAGACGCATATTCGGGAGATGATAAATATTTTGTATCACTGAGAGAGTTTGAGGCTTTCGAAAATTCTGCCAAAGAAAGTTTTGCAAAGGACGAAAAGTACTTTACCGACAAGAGTTTCTCGGAGTTGGTGTCCGGATTTAAAAAGAAGGATCTACAAAAAATAGCCAATCGCTTTGTACGTAACCTTGCTGAAAACATTCTAGAAGGAACGTATAGCGACAGAGGGTTCAGAGTGCAGGAATATAGTCCTTACAGAACATTAGGGAGTCTTAGCAAAGAACTGAAAACAAATCGATACAATGCCTTTGAAAATCCAACAGGAGTTTATTTTAAGCAAGGCGAGAAAGTGGTAATTTTTGTAGGTGATAAAGACGATTATCAGCTGAGTCTGCGAGTTACAGATTTTAGCGAAACACCCCCCATCGACAACAACTACACACTTCAGGAGGGAGTAAATGTTCTTATTATGAAAGGTAGTGGCAACGGCTATATCAGCTACTATACTGACGATTATAAGACAGCTCCTAAGGTGAAGATTAATATTGCATCGGGAGACATAAATGGCTATTACGACATGGACAAACATGATGCATCAAGAGCACAGCAGCTTCTTGACAGCGCGGTAAGTCCAATATTCGACTTGATAGCAAAGAATGTTCAATTATCATATTCTACTGAATCTCTAAGAACATATACAGGCAAGGATTTGTCAGGATTAGTATCAACATATGACACAATCATTGGAATACAAAAACACATGCTTGGCTTAGCAAAATATAACAGAGCCACGACCAATCGAATGTTTGGGCGTGTTATCTGGAAGGGATTTATGCATGCGGATGGGATTGGTGCAGCATTTCACAATACCACTATGAAAAACCTGGCATCACTCGAGCGTCTCACACAAAAAGGAGATGGTTTGTGGGGAGTGGCACATGAGTTCGGACATGTTAATCAGGTACGTCCCGAACTTACATGGGTAGGGACAGTAGAATGCACCAACAACATTTATTCAGTTTATACTCAATATCTTTACACGCCACAAAATTTACGTTTAGAACATGAGAATATCAAAGGAGAGATAGGAGGACGGTTTAATGCCTACTTAAATAATGCTTTTATCAATAAGCAGGAATGGGGTTTACAGGCGGGTCCTGATGCAAAGTACGAAGTAAACAAAAACGGGAGATGGGGAGGAGACCATTTTGTAAAGGTATGTCCTCTTTGGCAACTCCAATTGTACTTCCACATAGCCGGGGAAGGCAATGTATGGGGAAAGCCTTGGTTTTGGCAGGAAGTTTTTGAAGCAGCAAGACGACACAGTGGAAATACCGACAATCATGGACAGCTACAATTAGACTTTGTAAGCTACGTCTGTGATGCTGTACAAATGAATTTATCCGATTTCTTTACAGAGATAGGAATGCTGAAACCTGTCGATAAGTACTTCGACGACTATACAGCGGCTCAAAAGACAATTACCCAAGAAATGATTGACAAGACTGTCAGTAAAATATCAAAATATCCCAAACCTAAGCATCTTATAAAGTATATAAGTGGTAATAGTATTACAGCCTACAAGGGACAGTTACCCGTCGAAGGAACTTACAATGAAGGTATATCCACTGCTGATGACAAGATGATTATATCTCATGATGTATGGAAGAACGCAGTTGTTTTTGAGACCTACAAGGACGACGAGCTTATAAAGATAACGCTAGCAGGAACGGGGACGAAAAACAATAGTTCTACTAGCTTAGAATATCCCAAGACCGCTACCCGTCTGGAAGCAGTAGCTTTCGATGGCGAGCGCACTTTAGTTTTTGGGAAAAGATAATAAGATTAGCACACAAAATAAAAGCCCCGAATAGGTTTGTACCTATCAGGGGCTTTTCTTTGTAGCGAGAGGCGGGCTTGAACCGCCGACCTCATGATTATGAATCATGCGCTCTAACCAGCTGAGCTACCTCGCCATTTTTCAGTCGGACTATTAATCTAACGGGATGCAAAGATAACACTTTATACAAAACCCACAAGAATATTTACTGTTTTATTTTACAATAATACTTATTTCCAAATTTTACGTTCGTCCAGAGCTCTACGCCATTTGACAGCATTGCGAGAATGCTCGGCGGAGGTTTTTGCAAAGTTGTGATAGCCCGACATGTCTTCCTTTGCACACATAAATAAGTAGTTGTGTTTCTCGTAATTTAGGACTGCATCGATAAATTGTATTTCCGAGAAGCAGATAGGACCGGGCGGCAATCCTTGTTGTTTATAGGTATTGTATGGAGAGTCTTTTTCCAGGTGTTCGTACAGCACTCGTCTAATTGTCGGGTCGCCAACAGCATATTTAACGGTCGGGTCAGACTCCAGCTTCATATTTTTTTTCAGTCGGTTGATATACAGACCTGCTACGGTAGGGGCTTCGTCAATCTTTGCTGTTTCTGACTGTACAATAGAAGCTAATATTTCGACCTCTATTGGACTCAATCCGCAATCTTTTGCTTTGTTGAGACGTCCCTCGTTCCAGAATTTTTCATATTCTTTGTGCATTCTATCTGCAAAGCCTAGTGCATCGGTGGTCCAATACATTTCGTATGTATTTGGAATAAACATAGTTGGAAAATTGTCTTTTGTGAATCCATATTTATTCATCAAGACATCGTCTGAAAATATCTGTAACAACGACAGCGAATCAGCTTGTATGTACTTAGACACCTTTCCTGCCAAGTCTTCTGCGGTTCTACAATTATTGAAAGTTGCACAAATAGGCGTTTGATTTCCGGCTCTGAGCATGTTCATCAGCTGGTTAGCATTCATTCCTTTTGTTAGTCCATAATTTCCTGGATAAATATTGTTTCCATATTTTTTCTTCTTTGCAACCCATTTGACAGCACTAATTTTCGCTATTGCTCCACTCTGGTCCAAAATTCTAAAAACGTCATCTTTTTCAGAGTTTTCAGGAATAAATATTGTTGAGTCTTCTGTAACTACAGGTGAAAATATATCACTATATAATTTAAATGCTATTGCTCCGGTAATAACCAAGGCTATAGCAAAAAACAATATTATAAATTTAGCTGCTTTGGGGAACATCATTGCCCCTCTTTTTCTGGATATTGACATAATCAGTATTTTTGCAAATATACACAAAAATGAATATCATGTATGAATGACGATGGTTATTTGAATATCGGGGAACACCGGATTAAGGTCATCAGAAGCAAGAGGCACAGCATGAGTCTGCGCATTGATAATAACAAGAACATCTCTATACTATGCCCACTATCGACCTCTGCGAGATATATTTCTTCCTTTGTAGAAGCAAAACAATCATGGATTGACAAGGCTATGAGGAAGATTGATAATAAAATAGATCTAATCAATATAGACAGTGAAGCAGGATATATTATGCTCAATGGCAGGAAGATACAATTGATCATCGAACATAATGACAAAATCGTCAAATACGAGTTTGACGGGAATACACTAACTCTTTTTTCTAAAACGATGAGTAATACTGTGCTGATAAGGCTAATATTTCTATTTCTGCGGCATCAGCTTGGCTCTTTACAAGAAACATTTACTAAGTATGAAAAACTAATAACTCCACAACGTCCTGTCCACAAGGTATCATGGAGACCAATGAGATCGCGCTGGGGCAGTTATTCGTCCATGCATAATATAAGCCTAAACATAGCACTAGCAATGCTACCAAAAGAGCTCCAAGAGCTTGTAATAGTACATGAGTTATGCCACATCCAAGAACCAAATCATAGCCGTTATTTCTATAAGTACCTCGGCGAATATTTACCAAATTATATAGAGCTCGACAAGGAGCTTAATAGGTATAAGCTAAATTCTATTTTTTGTGAGAATTAACACCTCAAGGCTAGTCCTCGCTTATATCAAAGTTCTTATGCGACGGTATTTTTCCATTCGTTGACAACAACATAGCAATACGCTGGGTATCTTTAAATTGTGCAAGTACAAGTATTAATATAACAGTAATAGGTACACACAGGAACATTCCCATAATCCCCCAAAGAGAGCCAAACAGAGCCAGAGACAACATTACTACTAGAGGCGATATATTCAGACGATCGCCCGTAATTCTTGGTTCTATATAGTTTCCAACAACCATCTGCACAGCACCTACTCCGATAAGTACGATAAAGAATTTATTAAAAGACTCAAACTGAATAAGAGCCATTAACGAAGGAAAGAATGTTGCTATTATCGAGCCTATCGATGGAATATAATTAAACAAGAAGATTAGGAATGCCCAAAATACCGCAAAATCGACCCCCATAATAAGGAGCAGAATATAGCTAGCAACAGCTGTCATCAAACTCACTGCAGTCTTGAGGGTTATATAAGTCTGTGTTACTGTGCTTATCTGTTCTATTATGTCGCTTGCCTCTGCAAGTTCTTTCTTTTTGGGGAACATTGCTTTCATCTTTAATGGGAAGGCAAAGTATTCTATTACCAGAAACACTAGATATATTAGAACAAGAACAACATTACTAGCAAATGCAGACATAGTATTTATAAGCCCTGTCATGTATTTAACTATCTGCTCACTCTTCGATATATTTTTAAACACCTCGTTTTGTTCGAGACCAGGAATGCGCGAAACTTTCTCAGCTACAGCAAGTGTCATATTTCTAATATTCTCATTGTACCTCGGGAATTCATCAATCATATTAGATATGCTTTGTGTCAGCATTGTTCCTAGTACTGTTCCTATAAGTAGCAGTACGATAAATGCTCCTGCTATTCGTATTCCTTCGGGAATTTGACGACCTTTAATATTGATTTTTCCTATTTTGTTAGATACTCCTATCACAAGAAGCCAGATTACGAGTGCCATTATAAATGGGATAATTATATCTTTCCCGTAATATGCCCCGACAAACAGCAGTGTCGTGATAACAAGCCAGTACAGTATTCTTTGAGCTCTCATCTTTTATTATTTAGTAGATTCGGATTTGTACAATTTAAACGATGACATATCAGTTATTTTATTCCAGTCTCTTAAAAAATTGCGTGCAATATACGAAAACTTTCGGTTGAACAAGTATCATCTTTAATCCGAAGTAGCCTGTAAGCCAAAAGATACAGGAATAAGAAATTTACTCCTAACACTTTTTTTCATTCCGTCATCAAAAATATATGCAGGCTCCCACTTTGGCATCGATTCGATCAATCTTACAGCCTCTGCATCTAAGAGCTTGTTTATTCCACGCATCACCTCGACATTGGTGATATAGCCGTCTGCTTCAACTGTAAATCTAACAATTACTTTCCCTGATACGCACACATCACCGCCTAGAGGATATTTTAGATTATCCATAATATATTTCTTCAGAGCTCTTTCTCCTCCCGGAAATGATGCCTGTATCTCAATAGGATCAATTATCTCTAAGGGCGGTATAGTATCGACAAACTGAACAGGCTCGCCACACTCAGACACCTCTATTTTCAACGAATCTGAATATGCGTTTTGCATGTCGACCAATTCCACTTGTTTTGAAGAGTTGCAAGACGAGAGAGAGACCACAACAATAATCAACTGAGTAACAGCAAGTAATCGAGAGACTGATTGTTTCAGTCTCATATAGCAAAAATTACATGCATATTAGCAGATACTTTCATTTGCTTAAAGTTTATATCCTGTAAATTACTCATACTCATATCCCCCTGCATTTTATATTGTACATTCATAGCGCCGGAATACATCGGAGCATAAGAATTAGCATCCATAACATTAATCTTTAGTATAGGTCCCAACTCCCCACCCACTACCTGAAGTATTTCCGAACAGTCTGACTTAGCCTTTGCCAATGCACGTTTTTTTAGTTCTAGTTCAATCTCGTCAATGTTACTTACTTCTGTTTTCACTATATTAAATGCGGAAACTTTAAGCTCCTCGCATACCACCATTGCTCGAAATGCTTTTGTAGGAGAATCGAGTTCTAGAAGGTAAGACTTACGTTTAACTACATCACGCCCTTTAAAAAAACCAGACTCAATGCCACTAGACATGTTATCGACTCTTAAATTTTTGTCAGTATCAATTTTCAAACTTCTGAGTGCCAAAATAAGATTATTTTCCTGTTTTTCGACAGACTCGCTGCCTTTCATATCTTGCTCGCTGAGGGTTATAGAAATAGTAATTTTATCAATATTCACCATCGTGTCGATATTTACCGACATTTCCATATACTGTCTGTTTAAAAAGTTCATTTCTTGTGCAGTTAGCATATTTGCAAACCCCCAAAAATTAATTATCATAGTTACTACACATACCGCAATTTTAGTCATGTCAAAATTATTTTGTTTAGCGATGCTAATATAGCAAAGAAACTTGGAAAGTCAAATTTTATTACTATTTTTGCGGAAACTGAAGATTTGGGAATTTATTTCCAATAAAACACAACTTATCGTATGAAAAAGAATTTTACATTAGAATTTGTGCTTAACACCTCTCCTGAGATACTTTACAAGAGATTGCAGTCTGCCACCGGTTTATCTGAGTGGTTTGCCGACAATGTAGACGTGAGCGAAGATGTTTTTACATTTACATGGGATGGTATTGACCAACTGGCAAAGCGCACAAAAGCAAAACAAAATCAATCAGTAAGATTTGAATGGGTAGACGAAGAAGAGCCCAACTTTTTTGAATTTATAATCAGCAAAGATGAAATTACAGGGGATGTCTCGCTAATAATTTCTGACAATGCTGACGAAGACGAAATAGAGGACTCTAAGGATTTATGGGGTCAACAAATCAATGATTTGAAAAACGTCATAGGCGGATAGGACTTGTTTTAGTTCTTCTTGACATACTGCGTCAATATAACAATCTGCTGTCCATTTACTCGTCCTTCGATATGTTCGGCATTGTCGTGTACCAAAGATATATTTCTTACTGCCGTACCACGCTTGGCGGTAAAGCCTGCACCTTTCACATTCAGGTCTTTTATTAGCACTATTGTGTCGCCGGCACTTAATGTTGCACCATTGCTATCTTTATGCACTACTCCTCCCTCTGCTTGCACACCTAGTTTTGCCCATTTCAGCGTATCTTCTTCAAGGTAGAGCATATCCCGAAGGTCGTTTGCCCATCCTTCGTTGCTTAGTTTATGTAACATACGCCATGCCACTACCTGCACGGCAGGAACGGCACTCCACGCCGAGTCGTTCAGACAACGCCAATGATTAACATCGGGGCTTTCTGCATTCATCTCAGTTAAGCATTTGGAGCACAAAAGCACACACTTGTCGCTATTATTCTCCTCTACCGGAGGGATTGCGTATACATTTAATTCTTTGTCAGAGCTGCACAGCTCGCACTTGTTTTCACTTCTTATTTTTAATGTTGCTTCTATTGTCATTTATATAGATATTTGGATTAATAATTTTTGGACTAACTCAAACCCTAAACAGCTAGATGTTTGTATTTATATCAGCTGCAGGCGGCGAGGCATATCTTATTTATTTATCATCAGGCAAGCGTTATCACAGTAATTTCTGGCGGCATTCCCGACCTTAGAGGAATACCAACGCACCCTAGTCCCACATTAACATATAGGTGTTTCTTATCTGCGGAGTACAGCCCTTTCCAGTACCTGTAAATCAGTCTCGACAGGCTATAGGTTTTACCACCAAAATTGATACCCGATTGCATTCCATGAGTATGTCCCGACAGAGTAAGGTCGATATTCAAGCTACCATCTTTTATGTTGTATTCCCAAAAATCGGGATTATGAGACAAAAGTACCTTACTAATTTCATCAGGAACATTTGCCATAGCATCTTCGATTTTCCCGTCTTGGTCAAATCCATGTCCCTTGCCCCAATTATCTATCCCCAGCAAGGCAAGTTTGTCTTGTCCTCTTTCAAAAACAACCGACTCGTTGCGTAGCAATTGGAATCCGCATTTGCCATATCCGTCCACGATACCTTGAAAGTTCTTGTCTTCCTCCTCTTTAGTTTCCCAGTTGGCATATTTACCATAGTCATGATTGCCAAGCACAGCATACACACCGCTCTTTGCTTTTATCCGGCTAAAAATATCGCTCCACTTTGCTGTAATTTCCGAAGCAAAGGTATTCACCATATCTCCAGTATGTGCTACGACATCAGCCTGTTCGTTATTAATAAGCTCAACAGCCTGTGCGACATCCTCGTAATTCTCGCCAAAAGTGCCAAGATGCACATCAGAAATTTGGATTATTTTAAAACCTTTAAATCGCTCAGGCAAGTTGGGGATAGGAATAGAGACTCTCCTTATCTTAAAATTAAACCTCTCATGCAAGGCACCGGAAGCAATAAAGCTAAAATTGGCAAAAGCTGCCAAAATTCCTGCTTTTACAATAAACCTCCGTCGACCTCTATCCGTTTTTGCAGTAGTCTTTCGTATGAAAATCATGCTTATGACACCTATCAGTACATCCAGAATCCAAAACACAAGGAACACCAGCTTTGGAATATAAAAGAGCATAAAAAGATATAGTAACCACCCGACATTAAGCAGGTCGCGTCCGTTCTGCACTTCTCCAAAGTTGCGATAAGCAAACACTAAAGCCCCTACCGTCAGCAGTACAGAAACGAAGTGCAGAGAAAGGAGAATTTTCTTGGTCAGATTTTTGAGCTTTCTAAGCTCGACGAAAATAACAATATCAGCAGCTAAAAGCGACAGAAATATTATCAGAAGGTATATTTGCATTATCAAAAGTATTTTAATGACTGAATATCACACTCAGACCCGGATCTTATTTAGAACGCAAAGATAGGCATTTTGTTTTATGCCATATTTCTCAAATTATCTATTTAACTTTGCAAGATGAACATTATTCTGAAATATTTTTCTGATTTTGATGACAGACAGTGCGACAGGTTCGCCAGGTTACAAGGTCTCTATGCAGAATGGAACGAGAAAATCAATGTTATATCCCGCAAGGATATTGACCTGCTCTACGAAAGGCACGTCCTTCATTCCTTATCGATAGCGAAGTTTACAAAATTTGCGTCAGGTTCTTCGATACTTGACATTGGCACGGGCGGTGGTTTTCCCGGCATTCCTTTGGCAATCATGTTTCCAGATGTAAAGTTCACATTAGTAGACTCCATCGCTAAGAAGATAAAAGTTGTAAACGGCGTTGCCGAAGCTTTGGATTTGGATAATGTTGAAGCATTTCAGGGAAGAGTCGAAAATATCAAAGACAAGTTCGACTTTGTTGTATGTCGTGCTGTAACAGCAATGCCTGCTATTGTAGGATGGATGAACGGAAAGATAAAATCTGACAATAACAACACTCTGCCAAATGGCATTATATGTCTCAAAGGAGGAGATTTAGGCGGCGAGTTGTCAAAATATCAGCACAAAACCGAAGTTGTCGATTTGTCTACATATTTTGAGGAAGATTTTTTTGACACCAAAAAGATAGTTTACTTCCGCTACTGATTTTTTGGGTGCCTGAAACAGTCGGTTATATGGTCGTTCACCATACCTATTGCTTGCATTTTGGCGTATATTATGGTGCTACCCACGAACTTAAAACCTCTTTTTTTCATATCCTTACTTATCTTGTCTGACAGAGGAGTTGTTGTAGGCACATCTGCCACGCTCTTCCACTTATTCACAATCGGCTTGTTGTCTACAAAGCCCCATATATAGCTACTAAAAGAGCCAAACTCCTTTTGCACCTCCATATATGCAAGTGAGTTTTTGATTGTTCCCGTAATTTTCAGTCTATTACGAATAATTCCGGCATCTTGCATCAGCTCCTCGACCTTTGCATCTGTATATTTTGCGATTTTCTTATAATCGAAGTTGTCGAAAGCCTTTCTGAAATTCTCTCTCTTTCTCAGTATGGTAATCCAACTCAATCCTGCTTGAAAGCCCTCTAATACGAGGAATTCAAACAGCTTATCGTCATCACGCAGAGGAACTCCCCACTCTTGGTCGTGATATTTTTCGTATAGAGCATCGCCCTCACACCATTTACAACGTTTCTTTATCATTTGATTATATTTTAGATTCGACTAAAATAAGTATCCAATAATTACATAAACTCCCGTATCGCCCAAATCGCCATTCAGCAAATGAGCATAATCGACACCCACTACAAAATTCTCATTATGTATAGCTTTTATTCCCAGACCGACGGAGCTATTCAGCTTAGGCAGCTGATAGTCAAAATATTTTGCTCTATCGGCAGCCGAAACGTCACTAAGGTTCATATCTGTTTCCTTTGCTATAATAAACATATCGTAGAACGCATTGAGTCCGAAGTTTATATTCTGCTTCAATATTTGTGTTTTTATTGGCACCCACCTCAGTTCAAAATTCGAAAAGGCATAAGCATCAGCAATTGCACGGTTTCTCAGCACTCCACGCGAGGTACTCTTCCCTCCAAATGCAAAGACAGGAGAACTAAGCTGATTGTCATAAATAAAATTCTTGGCATAAACAGGAGTGTTCTCACTTTTGTAATCCAATCCCACCCTATAAGCAAAAGTTAACTTTCGGTCAATTAATTTTATATACTGTCGATGTACTAATGATAGGGAATAAAAGGTATTACCGCTCCCTGCAAATCCGGGCGACACAAGAAACATCACCCCCGAAAAAATTCCGCTTTGTGGATTTTCGAGCTGAGTTCGAGTATCATAATTAAAGCCTAGTTTCAGGGTTGTAAAGTGTCCTCCGTAGGCTTCATTTTTATCTATCAATCCCCAATCTTGGTACTTCTCGTATAGGTTTGTGATACTTTCGTAGTCATTATTTTTCAGCTTTGGACGAGCTATTTCCACATTTGTAAACTCAAGTCCGGCAAGTATTTTCAGAGTTTTCTCGTCATTAAGGCTATACAGTCCGGTGGCATATCCCAGAATTTTATCATTTTTATAAGAGTAGAATGCCTTTACACTATCCTTGTTGTCAACATTCTTTCGGTCTGCATCATAGCCGTTTAGTCCGATAAAATTCATTCTATCTTCGGGCTGATATCTAAAGCCTGCATGGATTTCAAATCTATCGAGAGCAAAGTTTTTATAATCAGCGATATATAAAGCACTGCCATTTGTAAACCACGAAGCCTCAAGGTAGAGCAAGCTCTCAAGATTTGGGTATCTCGATGGCTTCCCGAAGTTATTTATCTGAGTAATAAGTCCGTATTGAAAGCCAAAATCCGAATCGTAGGATATTACGGGCAAGACACTAAGGCTATAACCTTCTTTTATTTTGGAAGAGTCGGCGGCTTGGGCATTTATTTTAATTATTGCAATGCCACAGAACAAGAGCAAAGTAATTATTTTCTTCATAGTTTTATTTTAATTATTATCCATCAGGCACTTGCTACCCTGTCGTTAATTTTATCTTTTATTAAATCTATTCATTTTATTACGCATACAAGCTCGTTGTTACCGCAAGACAACACAACCTTATATAAAAATCGCCTCTGAGCAATCAACACTAGAATAAGTATCCAACAGTAGTATACAGTCCAGAGTCGCCCAAAGTCCTATTTAGCAAGGTGGCATAATCGACGCCTATAACGAAATTTTCGTTCTGCACAAAACGCAGTCCCACGCCCACCGAGCTGTTAAGAGCTGGTAGTTTATAAGCGAAATACTTGCTACGGTCTTCTGCTGACACCTTATCCAAACTCATATCCGTTTGCTTTACTATGGAAAAAGCATCACAGAAGGCATTTACCCCTACACTGATATTATGTTTTAAAATTCTCATCCGCATGGCAACCCATCGAAGTTCGAGGTTAGCAAAGGCGTAAGCATCGGCAAAGACACGATTTCTCAGCACTCCCCTCGCCGAATACTTTCCTCCAAAGGCAAACCGCGGAGCTCTAAGTTGGTCACCATAAACAAGATTTTTAGCATAAACGGGGGTATTCTTGCTTTTATAATCTAGTGCCAATCTATAAGCAAATGTCAATTTCTCGTCAACTATCGTCACATATTGGCGATGCACTACAGACAGAGAGTAAAAGGTGCTTGTACTGCCTGCAAATCCGGGAGACACAAGCAACAGTATTCCCGAGAACAATCCTTTCTGCGGATTTTCGAGTTTTGTGCGAGTATCATAAGTCAGACCTATTTTTGTTGTTCCAAAATACCCTCCATCGGCTTCTGTTTTGTCTATCAATCCCCAATTCTGATACTTATCATACAAATTCTCAATCCCCAAATAATCGTTGTCTTCCAACTTGGGACTATCAGTTGACACATGCGTAAACTCGACACCGGTAATCAGTTTTAGACTCTTCTTCTCGTTGATATTATATACACCTGTTGTATAAGCCATTATCTTATCATTCTTATAACCGTAAAAGGCTTTTAATCTATCCTTTTCGTTTATATTCTCACGATTCGAGTCGTAGCCGTTAAAGCCAAGAAAGCGCATTCTATTCTCGGGCTGATATCTAAAGCCGGCATGTATTTCAAGTTTCTGAAAGCTGTAGTCTTTATAATCTGCCAAATACAATGAGCTGCCCTTAGTCGTCCACGAGGCCTCCATATATAACGAACTTACTAGTTTGGGGTATCGGGATGGTTTGCCAAAGTTGTTTATTTGCCCCATTATGCCGTACTGCAAGCCGAAATCGGAGTCGAAGGACAGTATAGGTATCACTCCGAAGCTGTATCCTTTCTTTTTTATTGATTTGGGCTGTTGCGCCTTACCAAGCGATATAGAGCATAGTAGCATTAGTAACAAGTACACTTTCCTCATAGTTTTTATGCTAGCATTTTACCACAAAGTTAGCAAAAATCAATCAGTTTTTATTTTTGCCCTCAAGCGATCTTAAATTTTTATCTTTGCAAAGTCGCTATAAACTCATGGCTAGCATTTATTAAGACAGATGAGACGAGCCATGAGACAGGTCTCACACAGAAGTATGATTATATTGGAGAGATACACCTGTCTGTCGACTAGGCAGGTGTGACAAGAAAGAAAAACAAAATATAAACACATGAAAGAAATAAACGACATACTCGAAAATGAAGTAATTAGGGCAATAGCACAATGCACGCAGAGCAAAAAGATGAACACCTTTATAATAGGTGGCTTTGTGAGAGATCTTATACTTCAACGCCCCTCAAAGGATATCGACATTGTTACCGAAGGAAGAGGCATAGAGCTTGCTGAAAAAGTAGCTCAGAGTCTGTCACCCACACCAAAGGTCTCAGTTTTCAAAACCTATGGCACTGCCATGTTTAAGCACAAAGATACAGAATATGAGTTTGTCGGAGCACGCAAGGAGTCTTACAAGCGAGAGTCTCGCAATCCTGATGTAGAGCCGGGCACTATAAAGGACGACCAAATGCGCAGAGACTTCACTATCAACGCCTTGGCAATAAGTTTGAATGACACTACTTACGGTGATATTATAGACCCATTCAATGGGATGGAAGACCTAAGAAACAAACTATTACGCACACCTCTAGATCCTGTCACAACATTTTCTGACGATCCTCTGCGCATGATGAGGGCAATAAGATTTGCCACACAGCTGGATTTTCGGATTGACGACAAAGCAATGGAGGCTATCAGCCAACAATGCGAAAGGATTAAGATTATTACCAAAGAACGCATTGCCGACGAGCTTAACAAGATAATGATGAGCCCACGCCCCTCCGTAGGGTTTAAACTCCTTGACATGACTGGGCTTCTGAAGCTAGTTCTTCCCGACGTGTACAAGCTGAAAGGGCGTGAGGAGATAGAGGGCATAGGACACAAGGACGTTTTCTATCACACGCTGCAAGTCCTTGATAAGCTATGCGATAACTCTGACGACTTGTGGCTGCGGTGGTCTGCCCTACTCCACGACATCGGTAAGCCACAGACGAAACAATTTGTCTCAGGAATAGGCTGGACTTTTCATTCTCACAATTTTGTGGGCGAAAAGATGATACCTCGTATTTTCAAGCAAACAAAGCTACCTCTAAACGACAAGATGAAGTTTGTACAAAAGATGGTAGGTTTGCACATGCGTCCCATTGCATTAGTCGAAGACGGCGTGTCAGACTCTGCCATTCGCCGCTTGCTTTTCGATGCAGGCGATGACATTGACCGGCTTATGACTTTGTGCGAAGCTGACATTACCACCAAAGACGGAAGGAAGGCGGAGCGTTTTCTCAATAATTTCAAGAAAGTACGTAGTAAATTAGTTGAAATAGAAGAAAAAGATGCTATAAGAAATTTTCAGCCGCCTATTGACGGCGAGGAGATAATGAGCATGTTTGGACTATCGCCATGTCGGCAAGTTGGCGATTTAAAGTCGACAATAAAAGACGCTATTCTCGACGGCGAAATATCAAACGATCGAGAACAAGCCCTAGAGTTGCTACTAACAAAAGCGAAAGAAATGGGGATAAAGCCCAAATCCTAGACCCTATAACATTAAGCATGTCTGTCACAAATTATCTTTTAATGATAATTTCAAGCCAAATCGGCAGGTGGTCGCTATATCCCCCGACATACTTAAAACCATTATAGGTTCTAAAGGGCTTTTTACCAAGATATTTCCTATCATCAACAAGCAGGAACTTGCTCTTATTTATATGAGAGTTTTCCTCTGATGTGCACAAACATCCGCTTTCATCAAGCAAGTTTCCGCTTACTATGAATTGATCTAATACCGACCATTGGTTTCTGTATTTATGCGTACCTATATCGTTATTCATCAAATTGGAGGACAGGTTATACAGGGCTGTTTGCGATATATTTTTTGATGGAGTTTTTGCACCCAGATGTAGCGACAGGCTCTGGTCAATAGGCTCGTCATTGAAATCTCCCATGCAGACAATTATCGCATTTTCGTCGTTGGCAAGGATGGAATCTGTCACCCGCCTGAGTGTCTGACCTGCTACGGCTCTTTTGGCATCGCTCTTTTTCACGCCTGAATATTTTGACGGCCAGTGGTTGACAAAAAGATGAATATCATTATCACAGCCCTTAAGCCTCCCTCGCACTTCAAGAATTTCCCTGCTATATTCCGGCTTTCCATCTATTATCAATGGATAATGCTTAAAGGTCTTTGGAATAAACTCATCTACTTTATACAATATTGCGACATCTATTCCTCTAGTATCAGGTGATTCCTTGTGAACAATCTTGTATCCCAGCTTTTTCATGGGAGTAGTATTGACAAGACCTTCTAACACTCTTCTGTTTTCAACTTCACAAAAGCCTATTATGGCGGGGAACTTGCCACCTGTTGCAGCTATTACCTGATATATTCTCTTGTACTTGGCAGATAGTTTTTTGTTCGACCAGCCTCGAATACCGCCTCCGACAAACTCCTCGTCGGCAGTATTGGGATTATCCTTTGTATCAAACAGATTTTCCAAGTTATAAAACATTATAACACGAGAGGAGTCTTGTGCCCAAACGCCAATATCAATAAGCATTAACCACATCACTACAATGATATTTAGTTTCATTTACTTCAAATTTGTCTCTAAAACTAATAAATTATGACTACTTTTGCAATAACTTGACTGTATGTTTAATAAGCAGTCCTTATTTGATATATAATAAATGAAAGAAATAGCAAAAGCGTTACTTGACATCCATGCAATAAAACTATCTCACAAAGAACCTTTTACATGGGCATCTGGATGGAAATCCCCAATCTATTGCGACAATCGCAAAACACTATCCTTCCCCGAGGTACGAACATTATTGAAACATAGCTTCAGCAAGCTCATCAAGGATAAATACCCTAACGCAGAAGTTATCGCAGGCGTTGCAACGGGAGCTATAGCAATAGGCGCATTAGTTGCCGACGAACTCGATCTACCATTCATCTACGTGCGTTCGGCACCTAAAGGACATGGTCTAGAGAATCTGATAGAAGGAGCGGTGAACCAAGGCGACAAGGTCGTCATTGTTGAAGATCTTATTTCTACAGGAGGCAGTAGTCTCAAGGCAGCAGAAGCAGTTCGTGCAAGTGGAGCAGAAGTATTGGGAATGTGTGCTATTTTTAGCTACTTGTTTCCAATATCCATAGATAATTTCGAGAAGCAGGGCATTGAACTTAGCACATTGAGCAACTACAATCAGCTGATAGAGCTAGCACTTGAAAATGGAACAATCAAAAGCGAGGACATTGACAGTCTGAAAGAATGGAGAGAAGCCCCTGACAAATGGGGCGCTTAAAAATACACACATGAGTATAGAGAAGTATGTCAGTGATATAAAAACAATAAATAGCGAAGTTGACAAAGTATATGCACATCTTTCAAACTTGAAGAATCTATCTAAGTATTTCTCAGACGAAGTCATAAACAAGATAAACAATGAGGTTCCACAAGTAAAGATAACCAATGTGTGCTCGGACTACGACTCTATAAAGATAGATATTAGTGGCATTGGAGAAACGGGATTATATGTAATTGAGCGAGATGAGCCTAAGTTAATAAAACTCGCCACAGCCGAGAATTTCCCTCTACCCATTGTTATAACGATTCAATAGATTCCGACATCCGAGCACCGGAGTAAGATGAGACTTACAGCACACATGACTATGAATGTTATGGCAAAGATGGCAATTGGTAAAAAGATGAAGAGCGGAGTGAACAAGATGGCAGATGCACTATCAATGATGCCATATCATTAGACTGTCTCTATCTTGATGGGCTTGCATAGCAAGCCTTTTTTTAAAGAGACTTTAGCACACTTCCGGCACTCGAATTTGGGAGAAAAGGGACACTTATAATATTTGCTTTTGCATGCTTTTTTACTCATGTTACTGTTTTGTTAGTATATAAATAACGAGAATAAAAGAAATTTGTTTTATGCATTTCAAAATAACAAAGAAAATCAGAGGTATTGCAATAATAATCTTATTATTGTCAATGACAAGCATCATCAAAGCGCAAGATAAGCATGACATAGCTAAAAATGGCGATGGTGTATATTCTATATTACGGAGAAATAACATACAGCCCGAAAAATACGCAAAGATTTTTATCGAGCTAAACAAAGATAGACTTGGCAAAAATAACTCTTTGTATATAGGTCGAAAATATAAACTCCCAAACACTGACAGCTCTACGTCTGGGGCACCAGACCCAGAGGCATCGGCAAGTACAACAACAGCCACTACCAGTCCCAAGAAAGCATCAGGAGCCATTAAGAGCTACAATATATTTGGTAAATACAAGGATATTGAGATCGTCGACAACATTCTAAATGGTGCTGCCTTCTATCTTGTGAGCGGACATGGTGGACCTGACCCCGGAGCAATTGGAAAATATAATGGCAATACGATGTGTGAGGACGAATATGCCTACGACGTTACACTGCGACTAGGACGCGAATTGATTTCGCACGGTGCGGCCGTTTATTTTATTACTCGCGATAGGAATGACGGCATTCGCGACGATGCGATACTACACTGCGACAAGGACGAATACTGCTACCCAAATAATACGATACCTCGAAACCACGTAAGGCGGCTAAAACAACGAGCGGATGCCGTAAACAATATATACACAAAGAATAAATCAAGATATTCGTATCATCGTGCTATCATGATACATGTTGACTCTCGCAGCACCAGTCAGAATGCAGATGTTTTTTTCTACTTTGCTGATGGCAGCACTAAGGGCAGGAAATTATGCCTCAACTTACAACAAACTTTCAATGCTAAATATGGAGAGCATCAGCCGGGCAGGGGATACCATGGTACGGTAAGTATGCGCAATTTATACATGTTAAGAAACACTAGTCCTGTAGCATCCTACATCGAGCTTGCCAATATAAACCACCAGAGAGATCAACAAAGGCTAGTTCTTGAGAACAACCGACAGGCTTTGGCAAACTGGCTTGCTAGCGGCATAATCAAGGACTTCAGAAACAATAAATAAAAGATCCTTGATTAAAGACGCATCACATCTGAAGTTTGCGAAGAGGAAGTGTTACAATAAATGTGCTTCCCTTTCCTAGCTCAGAGGTAAAAGATATATCCCCATTAAAGGTTCTAACGATATTATATGCTATTGACAATCCTATCCCCATACCACTAGATTTGGTAGTGAAATTAGGCGTAAATAGTTTGTCGAAAATCTCTTTAGAGATACCTTCCCCATTATCCTTAATAGAGATAATTGCATTGTTTTTGTTGGTAAACAATTCTACTTCTACAACTGCATTCACGTTGTTGCGGCATGCCTGAATTGCATTTTTGATTATATTCGAGAAGACCCTAGAAATTTGCCCTGCATCGGCTTCTATGTATACAGGAATCTCTTTTCCCACATATTTTAATTGAAAGGAATCTTGTCCTGCCGAGAATAAGTTGCAAATTTCCAATAATTGTTCATTCAGATCGAACTCACAGATGGTTTCGGCAGGAATTTTTGCAAAATCAGAAAAGGCCGTAGACACTCTTGCCAGTTCGTCTATTTGGTCTATTATTGTAGCACTTATTCTTGAAAATAGCTCTTTAAACTTCTCGAAATCTCCATGTATTGCATTTTGGAGAAATTGAATATTCAACTTCAATGGAGTAAGTGGATTTTTAACTTCGTGAGCTATTTGCTTTGCCATTTCCCGCCATGCAAGCTCTCGTTCTGTTCGGGCTATGAGCTTTGAATTTTCCTCTATCTTATCCAGACTTAGATTATACTCTTGCACTAGACTTCCTATTTCGTCGGAAGAATTATAGATGAGCTTTTTATTGCTTCTTCCCAGTTTTATTGACATCAAGTTATCGCGAAGCATTGTCAATGGGAGGGTAATCTGATTTGAGATAAATACCGATGCGATCACACTTAGTACAAATACGAGTACAAACATATTTATCAGTGTAATAAATGTATTACTAATTACTCTGGCATCTTCTGTTGTTACCGTAATATACGGCACACATAAATACCCTACTTGCTTATTACCTTGCGTAATGATGGACTGGTAAATGGAATGATATTTTAGGTTGCTAATGCGATTATCGTTAGAATATTTAAAAAGCATATTAACCCTAAAATTGTAAAATGCATCTATATCCATCACCTCTCCAACTATACCGAGTCTGTCTACCTCCGGATTAGTAGTTGTAATAACCTGACCTTCGGCATCATACAGCACGATAAAATTCCATACAAGTTCTGTCAATTTTGGCAGTTCTTTTTTTATTACATCCAGCTTATTCTCTTCGGAGCTATTGTTATTAACAGCATTATCTAAATAATCGAATACAATTTTAGCATTCCTATTAAGCTCTTCTTTTTTTAGTTCTATATTCTTTGTAATGTTTCCGCTAATTGTTATTAGGGTCAATAATACTGTAACAATTAGGTTTACAGCTATAACAGATACTTGTATTTTTGTTCTTATACTACTCTTATACTGCCACATACCATGTATCCCATTACTAAACAGCCAAGTTATTAGAATTGTGAAAATTAAGTCTATAATAAATATATAACCGAATGATGTAATGTAATTGGATATTGATACCGATGGCGAGCTAACGATAATATGAGAGTGTTCGCCGACCTTATTTATAAGATGGTTGTACCCTCTGTCTCGCAATCTTAAGCATTCACCTAAAGCGTTAGGAGTATTGGGTAGGCCTCTAGAATAAGCAAAATCTCCTTCCTGATAGATTAATGTGTTATTATAATATTTTCCATAAGAAAAATGCTTTGTAAGAGGGCTTTCCTTATTGTTGCCGGAATATAGCAACATACTAGACTCATTTCTGCTAAAGAAGTTTTTTTTATGTATATTCACCAACAATGTCGCCTGCATTCCATTGTCAAGCATATAGTTAAATCTTCCGATATAAGAATTCAATCCTTCGTCATGCCCAAGAAAATAGAATGGACTTTCTCCGATACGTTTTCCCTTTGAACTTATAAGGTAGTTCAGTGCACTAATCTCGGTATTTCGATGACTATGATCGTAGAGGCTGCTAATCTCTGCGACCATTCCTACATCATACCCAGAGAAGGCTATTTTCAAGTAGTGTTGTTTTACCCTATCGTATATATCATCAAAAGATGTCTCCGCATAAACCTGCTTTTCAAACATTTTTATGATAGCCGTATCTCTTATCAACTCGTAACCAACATCCTGCAATCGTGTCTCAACATCAATATTACTATTATCCTCTAGTGTCAGAGACTGCATTTCCATCAGATTCCATTCTCTGTTTTCGACGGCTTTTGATAATTCGATTGTAATATAAAGTGCCATTACAAGAGTCGCCATTGTGACATAAGTCAAGCGGTATCTATGCACAAATTTAGATTTTAGCACAACGAAAAGGCTATTTGCGCAAAAGAAGAATATTATTGTATACACACTAATTTCGTCAAATCTAATTATTTTCATAAGAATCATAATGACAGAAATAGTGAAGATAACAATCAATATGTCGCATGGTCTATTGCGCCTACACAATGTGGTGATGACTATTCGGGACGCTCTAAAAGTATTCAACGTTAATGTTCCAATAAATAAGACTCCTAATACGGAGGAGGCACTAACATCAAGTATTCTATAGAATGTGAGGCTAAACGAGACATTGTCAACCATAGCTCCAATGCCTTTTCCTAAAAGGATTGCATATACGGCACTGAATATTAGAAATGCTATTCCGACAAGTAGACTTTTGGAAGGAGATAATAATAATAGCAACCTCTTTACATCTGACGAAAAGATAAGCACCACAAATGATAATGTTACGACAAACATGTACAGCAGGCTCATTGTCGGGATATGAGGTGCCGAAAGTTCGTAGCTGAGAATTAACTTCCTATACAGAAACGAATCAAGGAATAATGGGAGCTGAAGTATTTTATAGGCGAAAAATGAAAATATACATAATATTGGCACATTAAGATAAAAATACGAACGGTTCATCCATGCAACTATACTGACTGATACCATCATTAATAAAAAGAATGTGGAGAATAGCAAAACTGCTACTTGCCCCCATGTTCTATTCACATCCTTAATGCTATCACATTTAATGCTAAATACAAAGTCTCCTTTGCTATCGTAAATGGGAAAGGAATTGCCTTCTCTATAGAAGTCTAGATTAAAATAATCAGACAATTTTAAGTGAGGAGAGATTCCACTTTTTAAATAATTATTGTTTACGTCAAACTCTTGAATAATCTGGATTAGTCCATAGATTTTTACATCGTCTGCCAAAGAGTGCACCACAAGATAATTGGTACTATTGGGTAGATTGACAATCCTATCAGATTTATTTGCCGACGTTGTCAATATATCCTCATAACATATATGATTATCAGTCCAATACACAGCCTTATCACCTTTAAATATACACAATCCGTACCCATTGTTGCTATACAGATTATTAAATTCGCTTAAATCTTTCAGAAGAGCTGTTGTTACTTGATGCTTCGACTCAATTATCTTACTAACAGATGCAATATGGTTTCTAAGCGATTTCTCCTTTTGTATAAAATCTAACTGAAGTCTTTTGCCTGTAGATTCTGTAGGGTCATATCTATTGTAAATATTTACAGACACTAATCCCAATATAAAAGACAAGACTGTTAATATCACAAAAAGCCTTAAGCGTCTTTTTATTCTCCTGGGTATATAGTTTCTTCGTCCGCTCATTAACCTCACTCGTGATGATATGGTTCGTTGTTTATAATTGTAAATATACGATAAAACTGCTCCACAAACAAGAGTCTTACTATCTGATGAGAATAAGTCATTTTTGAGAGCGAAAGTTTCCAGTCCGCTTTTTCGTAGACTAATTTATCAAAGCCATACGGTCCTCCTATCACAAAACACACTTTCCTGACAGAATTATTCATTGCATTTTCTATCACTTTTGAGAACTCAACAGAGTTAAGTTCCTTCCCTTTTTCATCTAATAATATTATCTGATCGTAATTCGAACATTTCTGCAGTATCAGAGCAGCCTCTTTCTTTTTTTGTTCTTCGACAGTAAGTTTTTTTGTGTTTTTCAGGGACGGTATAACTTCGACATTAAATTTAATGTATCGCTTTATACGCTTCGTATACTTATCAATCCCATCAACAAGATACGGGTCTTCGGTTTTTCCAACGAGTAGTAATGTTGCCTGCATTTCCAAAAAAACGAGAGCACATATAAGCGCTCTCGTTGTACTTATAGTTTTCTATTCTGTTTTATTCCAATCCTTTTTCGTATTGTTGTAAAGCTTCATGGCTTATTCCTACACTTGAAAATCCGCCATCATTGAAAAGGTTTTGCATTGTTACCTTTTTGGTAAGGTCTGAGAATAGGCTTATACAATAATCGGCACACTCTTCTCCCGTAGCATTGCCTAGTGGCGACATACGCTCAGCGAAGTCCATCAACCTATTGAATCCTTTCACTCCATTGCCTGCTGTCGTTTCCGTAGGCGATTGCGAGACGGTGTTCACACGTACATTTTTCTCTCTGCCAAGTATGTATCCAAAACTTCTTGCGATAGACTCCAAAAGTGCTTTTGCATCAGCCATATCGCTATACCCGTCGAATGTCCGTTGAGCAGCAACATACGAGAGTCCTACTATAGATGCCCATTCATTCAGTGCTTCTTGTTCACGCAGTGCTTGCATCACTTTGTGAAAAGACACTGCCGACACATCTAGGGTTTTTTCAAGATTTCTATAGTTCAGCTCGCCATAAGGGATTCCTTTTCTTACATTTGGAGACATCCCTATAGAGTGAAGTACAAAATCTATCTTACCACCGAGCACATCGACACTTTCTTTTATCAGTTCCTTAAGCTCGTCCATATTTGTAGCATCTGCCGCAATTACCTTTGCTCCGGTTACTTTTGCTAGTTCGTCAATACTACCCATACGCAATGCCATTGCTGTATTAGTCAGGGTAAATGTTGCACCCTCTTCTTTTGCTTTTAATGCTATTTTCCATGCTATGGAATCGGGATTTAATGCTCCAAAGATTATCCCTCTTTTCCCTTTTAATAATCCGTATGCCATGATACTTTTATTTTATAATGATTTACAAATCTACAAAATTCCTCGTTTATATACACCCTTGAGCATACACAAAAACAAACACGGCAGCTTAATTAAGCTGCTGTGTTTGTGTACATATATATTTGTATATATCTTTCTAATACTACCTCATTCTAGATATTTGCCAAAGCCGCTGCAACGCGTGCGATAGGCACTCTGTACGGCGAACAGCTGACATAGTCCATCCCTGCGGAGTTAAAGAAGTCTACTGATGCAGGATCTCCACCATGCTCTCCACATATTCCAACCTTGAGATTTGCATTACCAGACTTACCTTTCTCTATACCCACCTTAACTAACTCGCCAACACCTTCTTTATCAAGTGTCTGAAATGGGTCTGCGGACAATATTTTTTTATCTACATATGCTTCTAAAAATTTACCTGCATCATCCCTTGAATATCCGAATGTCATCTGAGTCAGGTCATTAGTTCCAAACGAGAAGAACTCGCAATGCTTAGCAATTGCATCGGCAGTGATTGCAGCTCTCGGAGTTTCTATCATTGTACCAATCAAAAAATCGACTTTTTCACCTTGTTCGTCGAAAACAGTCTGAGCTGTACTCCTAATTACCTTTGCTTGATTTTCTAACTCTTGGTATGTTCCTACCAGTGGAATCATTATCTCTGGCACCGGAGTCAGCCCTTTACGTTTGCAGCTAATTGCTGCTTCTATAATGGCACGTGTCTGCATCTCGGTTATTTCGGGGTACGTAACTCCAAGTCGGCAACCTCTGTGTCCTAACATTGGGTTGAACTCTTCCAATTTGGATATAGCTGTTTTTACTTCCTCTAGCGTGATTTTCATCTCCTCAGCAAGCTCTTTTTGAGTAACCTGTTGATGTGGCACAAACTCATGCAATGGCGGATCTAGGAGTCTTATTGTAACACCTTTGTCATCCATCACTTCGAAGATTCCTTCAAAATCCTGACGTTGATATGGCAACAACTCTGCAAGTGCTGTCTTTCTCCCCTCTTTTGTTGATGACAGTATCATTTTGCGCATAGATTTTATTCTATCGCCATCGAAAAACATGTGCTCTGTTCTGCAAAGTCCTATTCCGGTCGCTCCAAATTTTAGTGCTATGGATGCATCTTGCGGAGTATCGGCATTGGTTCTGATTTTTAATCGAGAGTACTTGTCTGCCAATTTCATTACGGTCTCAAAATCCTCGGTTATTGCAGCGTCTTGTGTCGGAACCTTGCCTTCGTACACTTCACCGGTTGAGCCATTAAGAGAAATCCAGTCTCCTTCGTTGTAGGTAGTTTTGCCCACAGTCAGGGTTCTATTTTTGTAATCTATCCTAATTGCCCCTGCCCCCGACACACAGCATTTTCCCATACCTCGGGCAACTACTGCCGCATGTGATGTCATACCACCTCTGGCAGTAAGTATTCCTTGGGCTGTGTGCATTCCTTCTAAGTCTTCTGGAGATGTCTCAACCCTTACCAATATGCTTTTTTCATACTTTGACGCTTCGTCTGCAAAGAATACTACTTGTCCTGTCGCTGCTCCTGGAGATGCCGGAAGTCCTTTTGCTATAACGCCTGCAGTCTTTAAGGCATTGGTATCGAATACCGGATGCAGTAATTCATTCAATTTATCAGGCTCTATACGTTTTAGAGCTGTTTTTTCGTCTATTTTTCCCTCGTCTAAGAAGTCGCTTGCAATTTTCACCATTGCCGCACCTGTGCGTTTTCCGCTCCTTGTCTGCAGCAGCCAAAGTTTGCCGTCTTGAATTGTAAATTCAAGATCCTGCATATCAGAATAATGCGCCTCTAGTTTCTTCTGCGTCTCCATCAATTCTGCAAATATAACAGGCATTGTTTCTTCTAGAGATGGATATTCTGATGCTCTTGTTGCTTCATCGACATTTGCTAGTGTAGCCCAAATCTTAGAGCCCTCCAATGTGATTTGCTGCGGAGTTCTTATTCCTGCAACAACATCTTCGCCTTGAGCATTTATTAGATACTCTCCATTAAACACATTGATTCCAGTTGCTGCATCTCTGGTAAATGCTACTCCTGTACCCGAAGTATTGCCCATGTTTCCAAACACCATAGCCTGAACATTAACAGCCGTCCCCCACTCTCCGGGAATACCATTCAGCTTGCGATAAAGGATCGCTCTGTCGTTGTTCCAACTTCCAAAAACTGCTCCCACAGCTCCCCACAATTGCTCCCACGGATCGTCGGGAAATGTCCTGTTTAGTTTTTTGTGTACAACTTCCTTGAAGTCTCTAACCAAGCTCTTCAAATCATCTACACTTAAATCACTATCCTTTTCTACTCCTCTTTTATGTTTAAGGTCTTCTATAATCTTTTCGAAGGGATCTATCTCTGTCTTAGATTCAGGCTTCATGCCTAATACTACATCTCCATACATCTGCACAAAACGCCTATACGAATCCCATGCAAACCACTCGTTTCCGGAACGTTTTGCCAGACCCTCGACAGCACTATCGTTCAATCCTAAATTTAATACAGTATCCATCATTCCGGGCATTGAAACTCTCGCTCCCGACCTAACCGACACCAAACAGGGGTTTGAGTTACTGCCAAACTCGGTTCCCATAATTTGCTCAATATTTCGAACAGCACTCTCAACCTCAGACTTAATACTATTGAATGTTTCTTCTTCGCCTTTTTCATAATATAGAGAACATACTTCTGTATTGATAGTAAACCCCGGCGGAACAGGAATGCCAATTGAGTTCATCTCTGCAAGGTTAGCTCCTTTCCCACCTAATTCATTTTTCATTGATGCTTTGCCCTCGGCAATGCCATTCCCAAATGTGTATACGTACTTAGTCATATCAAACTGTTTATTTATTCAAGCCAAATATAGACAATATTATCTATATGTTAGCAAAAAATCACATTAAAATAAAATATTAATTTATTCTATATTATCATCAACAACTGATGAATGCTGTATTTTGCAGGATTAACTAAAGTTTATTACTTTCGCACTAAGCAGATCGTTCTATCGCTGCCGAATAATTCGGGAGAGGAAAGTCCGGACAACGCAGAGCACCATACTTTCTAACAGAAAGCAAGGCGTGAGCTTTGAGTAATATAACAGAGAATAACCGCCTTCGGGTAAGGGTGAAAAGGTGAGGTAAGAGCTCACCGGAGGCTATGGCAACATAGTCTGCCGTATATCTTATGGGTTGCAAGACCAAATATACTCTAATTCTTGCTATGCAAGTCTGAAGTTGCTCGCTTCAGTTTCACCTAGTGAATGTTTAGAGGGGGTAGGTTGCTTGAGCCCGTTGGAAACAACGGACCTAGACAAATGATAGAAACTCCTTTGAGGTGTACAGAATCCGGCTTACAGATCTGCTTTTTTTCTCTTTCTTAGTTCAAATATAGGTATTGAATACATAACCAAACTAATAAGCAGTATTGCAATCAACTTAACGGACTCATTATCAACAAACCGCTGCATTGCAAATGCTATCAATATTATAAAGATATTCACTCCTCCAATTATAAAAGAGGCTTTACGATGCTTATACCCTAGCTCTAAGAAGCTGTGATGGATATGATTTTTATCCGGCTTGAATGGCGAATTTCCATTTTTGATTCTTATAAAAAACACTCTGAGCGTATCTGTAAGAGGATATGCTATAATAGCATACAGCACTGATGGTGACACTATTACTGATGCCGCAACATCGCGAGCGTTCAAATATCTTATGGAAAGAATCGCAATACTCAAACCCACAAGCATCGAACCAGTATCGCCCATAAACAGTTTGTTTCTAAGCCCAAAAACATTGTACATAAAAAAAGAGCTCAGGACGCCTACCAAAGAAGCCGCAAAAATAGCATATTGGTAGTCTCCTCGGCAAGTAAATATAATTGCAAATGCTAATGATGATACAATGCCTACGCCCGATGCCAAACCGTCAATTCCATCTATCAGGTTAAATCCGTTAACAATAAGCATAATCATAAATACCGTTACGAGAATAGAGATCCAATATGGCACAGCAGAATTGGTAATAAATCCATGAAAATCTTTTATGTATAAATCTGCTGCAAACATCACTATTGCCGCAGCAATTAGCTGAATTAATGATTTAGATTTTGCAGAGACATCAAGTATATCATCCTTTATTCCTATATAAAAGAGAATGGTTAGAGCAACCATTATATATGGCAACTCTTCAAAAGAGTACTTGTATGAGAACATAGCAGGAGACACAACTAGAGCCAGAAATATTGCTGCTCCGCCAAGTGTCGGCACTTTACGTGTATTTACCTTTCTCTCACCCGGTTCGTCATACAAATGTTTCTCTCGTGCAATTGCCAATATACTGGGAATGCTATAATGTCCGATAATGAAACTTGATAAAACTGCTAAAATAACTAAGACTAAATCTACCATAATAATATATACGTATATAGACACAAAGGTAATAAAAATTTATTGAGAACCTATTTTTTTTTAGCTTTGCTGTTAAACAATAATACAAGGTGAACAAGAACAAATCTAAAGCGAATTTATTTAGCGAGCTCATAAATTATTTTCAGGCAACCATGCCTGTTGCCGAGACAGAGTTGGTATATAGCAATCCTTACGAATTGCTGGTTGCTGTAATTTTATCAGCACAATGCACAGACAAGAGGGTAAACATAGTAACGCCCCACTTTTTTGACAAGTTTCCCACTCCAGAGGTATTGGCGGCAAGTTCGGTAGATGAAATATTAGAGACTATTAAATCTATTTCGTACCCCAACAACAAGGCTAAGCATTTGCATGGAATGGCAAATATGCTAACGACTACCTTTGAGTCAAAGGTGCCGAGCGACATCGACGAACTTCAGAAACTTCCTGGTGTAGGTCGCAAGACTGCCAATGTCATTGCATCAGTGGTATTCAATAAACCGGCAATGGCTGTTGACACTCATGTTTTCAGGGTTTCTGAGAGGATAGGACTGACAACAAACAGCAAGTCTCCTCTTGAGACTGAGAAAACCTTGGTAAGATATTTCCCCGACGAGTTAATTCCCAAAGCGCATCATTGGCTAATTCTTCATGGCAGATATGTCTGCCTAGCACGAAAGCCCAAGTGCTCCGAATGCGGTCTTTCTTATTTGTGCCGATACTTTAGTCAACACATTTAAAGTTTCGGTTAGACTAATTCTCGTCAAAGAATCGTGCCAGACCTCCCAATGCCGTTTCTTTGTACAGTAGGGGCAAGTCGTGTCCGGTCTGTCGCATTGCTGTTACTACTTTATCAAAGGATATATGATGCTGTCCGTCTGATATTAGCGAATAGGTAGCGTGCGATAATGACCGCAGTGATGCGAAAGCATTTCTTTCGATGCAAGGTATTTGCACTAAGCCTCTAATCGGATCGCAGGTTAGTCCCAGGTGATGCTCTAGCCCCATTTCGGCGGCATATTCGATTTGCAATGGTGTTCCTCCTTGCATTTGTGTTGCAGCACCCGATGCCATGGCGCAAGCAACACCTACCTCTCCCTGGCATCCAACTTCTGCCCCCGAGATTGAGGCATTCTTTTTAACGATGTTGCCTATCAGTCCTGCTGTTGCCAATGCTTTAATTATTTTCCGATCGTTCATTTCGTAGGATGTTTTCATAAAGTAGCATACTGCAGGTAGGACGCCACAAGCGCCACAAGTAGGAGCTGCAACAACGACATGTCCCGACGCATTCTCTTCAGACACTGCCAATGAATAGGCAAATAGGTTTGCATTGCGCTTCATGCTTTTTGAGAATGAACGACCTCGTTCATAATAGGTGTGTGCTTTTCGCTGTAGTTTTAATATACCCGGCAACTGCCCCTCTTCGTTCAGTCCTCTTTTTATGCAGTCTTGCATGGTATCCCAAACAAGAGCTAAATAGTCTTCTATATCTTTGCCTTCAAACTCATATACGAGTTCCCACATATTACGTCCGTTTTCCTTACACCAGTTCAGTACTTCTTGCATATTCTTAAACGGATATACATCTGCGGTATCTTCAGACTTGCCTGTTGTTGATATTGCTCCTCCCCCCACACTGAAATAGGTTTGCGAATTTACAAGTTCTCCAGACTCTGAATAAGCCTCAAATTTCATAGCATTTGGATGTTCTGGAAGAAACTCATCCGGTTTCCAGATAATTTTCTCCAATTTCCCTTTCAGGGCATCTTCAATCGCCTTGTCGGTAAGGTGCCCATGCCCTGTTGCAGCAAGAGCTCCATATAGAGTAACCAAGAACTTATCTGCACTTTCGTTTTGAGAGGCAAAATTTGTAGCTGCTTTGTAAGGAGCCATAGTATGGCTACTTGATGGTCCATGACCAATTCGATACAATTCTTTTAAGGACTTCATACATTTTCTTTAAATACACCCTAACATTCTAAATTTAAATATTACTAGGCAAAGGCTGTCTACTATCTATAATATTTTTTTGTTTCTAATCTTCTATGCATTTATATTCTCTGCAATCCAATCACCGACTTCCGAGGTAGAGTACGCCTTCCCGTCTCCCGAAATATCCTCAGTCACAATACCTTGTTCTAATGAATGGTTAACAGCATCTCGGATCATTCGCCCTTCCTCTTCGAGCTTGAAAGCATATTCAAACATCATTGCTGCCGACAGTATTGTAGCTACCGGGTTTGCTATATTTTTGCCTGCTGCTTGTGGATACGAGCCGTGTATAGGCTCGAAAACCGAAGTGTGTATACCTATTGAAGCGGAAGGCAACAAGCCAAGCGAGCCTGTGATAACGCTAGCTTCGTCTGTGAGTATATCTCCAAACATGTTTTCTGTTACCATAACATCAAACTTCTTAGGCCACTGAACAATCTGCATTGCGGCATTGTCAACAAACATAAACTCTGTCTCAATATCTGGATACGAACCTTTGATTTCTTGCGTTGTTTCTCTCCACAGTCTAGATGTTGCAAGAACATTAGCCTTGTCTACTACCGTGAGTTTTTTATTTCTTTGTCCTGCAAATTCGTATGCCAGTTTTAAGATTCTTCTAATTTCGTCTTTTGTGTAGGTACAGCTGTCGAATGCCGCATTGCCATCTTCGCTGCGTCCCTGAGGCTGTCCAAAATAAATTCCTCCTGTAAGCTCGCGTATACAAATAAAATCTGCTCCTTCAACAAGTTCTTTCTTCAGTGGTGATTTATGAAGCAATGAGGGGAAGGTTGCAATAGGACGAATATTGGCATACAATCCCAGCTCCTTTCGCATTTTAAGTAGGCCCTGCTCGGGTCTTACTTTGGCGTTGGGGTTGTTGTCAAACTTTGGATCTCCGATAGCTCCAAAAAGTACAGCATCAGAGGCCATACATATGTCGTGGGTTTCTTTAGGATAAGGATCGCCCACTTCATCAATAGCTATTGCTCCTGTCAAGGCGGTCTTATACGACAACTCGTGTCCTTTCTTATCGCATACTATTTTTACTACTTTCAGAGCCTGTTCGACTATTTCGGGACCTATGCCGTCACCTGGCAATACAGCAATATTTAGTTTCATCTGTTTATATTTTGTTTTTTTTAGTCGCTACTGTCTTATCGGCAGACGGTTATATTTTGACAAAAGCTTTATTTTTTTTTCGCTTCACTGTACAACAGCTCATTAGGGCAATCAGTTTGAGACTCTGATACAGTGCTTTGATTTTTTAATTTATTCATTGCGCTACAAATGTAATCAAATATGCCTTACCGAACGATTAATCTATGCTACAAGTCCATTTTATCAAAAATAAGGAAGCCGAAGTTCAATCCCACAAATATCTGATTATTGCTTTCAGGACAGTAGTCGAGAGATAAACTTATGGGACCAAAGGTGGTATTGTACACCACCGCAGAAGAAAGCAAATATCTTATATTGCTCAACGGATCTATTATCTTATTTTTTGCGTTCACATACGAGTCTGCACTACCTATATCAAGAGGCGGCTCTACCGAGGAGTAGAAGCCTTCTTCCACCTCTACATAAGGTGCGAATACATACCCTTCGGCTCTGACATCAAAGCTCTCGTTAATAGAATATATATACCTTAGTCCTGTTGACAAGTAGTTATTGCTTCGAAAATCATTATTAAACATTATTTGGCTTGTTGGAGTTGGAGCAAATGCATGCGAGTACATATTGGTAGCACTCAGCGTTGCAAATGCCTGGTTTAATGTAAGTAGACCCTCAAAGAACAAACCTATTGTGTTTCGCTTAGAGACGGGAAAGTATTTGTCTTTCATTATATATGCCGACAGGACATTATGAACTTGTGAAACATCATTGGCTACAACGCTCGAAGCTCCTGGCGTAAAGTATTCTCTGCCGTGTCCGATTCTTGCTTTTACCAGGGTCTCACCTCCTGTTTTGGAATACTGCAATCTTTCTTTATTTACTCTTCTGTATGCCGCATTGACGGCATACAGGGTGAACCTGGTTCTTTCGGGAGTAATACTTATGTTTGAATTATTAGACATAAACTGGTCTGCATAAGTAACCGATATGTTTGGTTCGAGCGTTATAGAGCTTTTCCTTGTTGTGGGAAGTCCCATTTTAACACCTGCATAAAACTGTCGTTTCTGAGAATCAAACTTCCCGGATGAGCTAGACAAAAAATCAGATACAAGAACATTCTTGTATGTTAGAGAATGAATCCTTATTTGAGGTTTCAGATAGAACTTCCTTTTTGAAGGGAGTTCTATAATACTTGCTATAGACAGGCTATTGTAAAACTGACCCAAATCTAATGCTAATTTAAAATAATAAGGATTACTTCCACTAAATAAGCTATAATCGCCACTAATATACATTTGATTTGCAGGCAAGGTCGACAAATGCCCTCCAATATTAAATTGAAAGGGTTGCTCTTTCTCAACATACAGGTCAATGTCAAAATAGCCAGACTTGCGATTATACTTTAGCAGCGGACGAAGGTCTTTTACCATTGGCTCTGCAAATAGCCTGTAGTATCCTTTGGTAAAATCAGACATATTGAATATTTCATTATCTGTCTTTACTATTTTGTACATATAATTAATCTCCTGAGGGTCTTCAATCCCCCTAATAACCAGATTATCAAATTCCAGTTTAGGTCTTAACGAGTTGAACATCCCCCTGTCCATTTCATGTTCTATTACACTTTCCTGCCTTAGTTTGCCCAGAAGCAACATACTATCAATAAATTTCTCTGCTGTTTTATAGCCTTCATTATATGCAGAGTCAACATTGCTAAAATCAAGAAGACTGTAGGTGCTCATGTCTGTGTGAAGTATAATACCCTTATCGTTGGGAATATTTAGATTATCGCCTCTCATCAATACTGTCTCCAACTGGTGATATACGTCATTTCTTCTCACCTCAGTTGTCAACGATGTTACTTTATGGGCGACGGTATAGCTCGGAGAAAATTCATCCATAATAACATCAGCAGGCAGATTATTCATTATTCCACCATCAAAATATAGGGAGTCTTCTATTTCAACCGCTTTAAAAACAATTGGAAATGCCATTGACGCTCTGATAGAATAACCCAAATCTCCTTTTTTAAATACCTTCGTTTTATTTTTAGCATAGATATTTGTGCCAATGCAACGAAATGGTACAAACAAGTTGTTAAAGTTGCCTCTCGCATAAGCATTGGCGCTTGCAAATATTCCGTTAAGTTCAAGGTTAATTGGGCTTTCTGGTATGAAGTTGGTTGGCAATACAAACTTCAGTTTTTCATCTTCTCCTTTTTGAACGCCAAGACTTATAATTGTTGGAGTTCGCTCCATAAGCGAATAATACTTATACTCTTCTAAAATATCTCCTCTCAATAAAGACGAAATTTTATCTGAAGTAATCACATCGATCATTTCATCGGGACTATACCCCGATGCATAAAGGCCTCCTACTATGGCGCCTATTGATGTTCCTCCGATATAGTCTATAGGAACCCCTTTATCCTCAAAGGCCTGCAAAAAGCCAATATGAGCCATCCCCTTAGCACCTCCTCCCCCAAGAGCCACGCCAATACTTTGGGCGTTGGTATTTATATGTAGTACCGTAAGAAGCATTATTGCTCCTAGAAAACTTGTAAATTTTGTCACTCTAAAACATTTAAAGAATTAAGTTATAACTCCTATTTGCGATAAAAATAATCAATAATATCATTCCCCTCCAAAACATTATTTATGTTTCTCTTTTCAATCTTGATTTATTTGTACTACATTTGAGCCATAATTAACCCACACGAAACATATAATTAGTATTCATGCTTCGTGTTTTTAACCATTTTATTGAACACCTATGAGAAATGAAAAAACTCATATTGTAGAAAAAGTTGCTATCCGATTCTCCGGAGACTCTGGCGACGGAATGCAGCTTGTTGGTTCTATTTTTTCCGACATCTCTGCAATACAGGGAAATGACATTGCTACATTCCCAGATTTCCCTTCCGAAATTAGGGCTCCGCAAGGTACAATTGGAGGAGTATCAGGATTTCAGGTACATTTTGGCAATGTCTCTATCTCAAACCCAGGAGACATGGCAGACGTATTGATTGCTATGAATCCGGCATCTCTGAAAGCAAACATTAATTATTTAATGCCTCATTGTACAATTATCTGCGACAATGACTCTTTCACAGATAAGAACTGCGAAAAGGCAGGATTCAACACCAACGACCCATTCAAAGAGCTGGGCATTCCAGAAGACAGGGTAGTCAGAGTACCAGCCACCTCTCTCACAAAGTCAACACTAAAAGAGTTTGAGGCAGACAATAAGACTATCGGCAAAAGCAAAAACATGCTTATTCTGGGGCTTATATGTTGGATGTATGACAGGAATATGTCCTCTGTAAAAAAGGCAATAGCAAGCAAGTTTAAATCTAAGCCGAAAGTAGCCGAACTCAACATCGCAACGCTAGATGCCGGCTACAACTTTGGCATGAATACACATGCTACTATGCCACAATTCATGGTGCATCCCGCCAAGATTGCCGCAGGAAAATATAGAACGATGCAAGGTAATAAGGCAACAGCATGGGGACTAATGGCGGCAGCAGAGAAAGCCGGGCTAGACCTCTTTTTGGGGTCCTACCCTATAACCCCTGCAACAGATATACTGCAAGAACTTGCTAAGCACAAGTCGCTTGGTGTCAAAACATTCCAAGCAGAAGACGAGATAGCCGGCATTTGCACTTCAATAGGCGCATCCTTTGCCGGCAAGTTAGCTGCAACGTCTACGTCAGGACCCGGACTAGCGCTAAAGTCTGAAGCAATAGGTCTGGCAATAATGGCAGAATTGCCATTGGTGATAGTCAATGTACAAAGGGGTGGACCATCTACGGGACTACCTACTAAAACTGAACAAAGTGACCTACACCAAGCCCTATACGGAAGAAATGGGGAATCACCACTTATAGTTATTGCAGCAAGTTCTCCTTCCGATTGTTTTTGGTATGCTTTCATGGCATCCAAGCTGTCGCTAGAACACATGACTCCTGTTATACTACTAACAGATGGTTATTTGGGCAACGGAAGCGAGCCTTGGAAAATAGTAAAAATGAGTGAACTGCCTGACATTAAACCCAAAATAGCAAAGAATTCTGATAACTTCAGTGCATATAAACGTACCGACGACACGCTGGCACGCGAATGGGCATTTCCTGGCATGAAGGGTTTTGAGCACAGAATTGGAGGACTTGAGAAAGACGAGACCGGATGTGTGAGCCACAATCCTCAGAATCACCAAAAGATGTCAGATATTAGACAAGCCAAGGTGGACAGGGTACAAGAAGCAGTCCCAGACGTGGAAGTACTGGGCGACAAAGATGCCGATCTGTTAGTTATTGGCTGGGGAGGAACATACGGACACCTCATCGATACAATAGAGTATATGCACAAGCAGAATAAAAAAATTGCATATGCACATTTCAACTATATAAGCCCACTACCAAAAAATACGGCAGAGGTGTTAGCTTCGTACAAAAAGATTGTTGTATGCGAGCTTAACAATGGGCAATTTGCATCGTATCTCAGAGACAAAGTACCAGGTAACGAATACCTACAATACAACAAATTGCAGGGATTACCATTTACAGTACACGAGTTAGTAGAACATTTCAATCAATTACTTGAAGATTAAGCATATGTCAGACACAAAATACACATTCAAAGATTTCAAAAGCGACAATGAAGTACGCTGGTGTCCCGGATGCGGAGACTACGGAATTTTAACTGCTGTACAACGTGCTATGGCAGAGTTAGAAGATATAGAACACGAAAATCATGCTGTTATTTCCGGCATTGGTTGTAGCTCTCGTTTTCCATATTATATGAACACCTTCGGTTTTCACACTATTCATGGTAGAGCTGCTGCAATTGCATCAGGGGTAAAATGCGCAAATCCTAAGCTAATGGTGTGGCAAATATCTGGTGATGGTGACGCTATGGCAATCGGAGGGAATCATTTCATTCATGCAATACGTAGGAATATTGATATGAATATGATTGTTTTTAACAACAAAATATACGGGCTTACGAAGGGACAGTATTCTCCTACATCCGACAGAGGCAGCGTAACAAAAACGTCTCCCTTTGGCACAGTAGAAAACTCTTTTAATGTTGGACAACTAGTTCTCGGAGCCGGAGGGACATTCTTTGCAAGAACTATGGATGTAAACCTCAAGCACAACCAAAAGATGTGCCTAGAAGCGGCTAAATTTAAAGGGGCTGCAATTGTCGAGGTACTTCAAAACTGCGTTATATTCAACGATGGAATCCATTTTGAGATTACTAAGTCTGAGAACAAAAAGGACAAGCAGTTATTTTTGGAGCACGATAAGCCTATGATTTATGGCGAGAATAATAATTTGGGACTAATGCTAGACAGGAAGGGAAAAATTGTTTCTGTTGAGATAGGGAAAGACGGCATAACCGAAGCCGATATCTTGGTGCATGACGCTCATTGCGAGGACTCTCATATCCACAATCATTTAATAAATATGGCGCTCCCAGATTTCCCAATAGCTTTTGGGGTAATAAGGGCGACAAAATCGCCATCTTATGACCAATGTATGGAGGAACAAGCAAATGAGATAGCTCACAAGAGCAAGATACACAACATGGATGAGCTGATGAATGCAGGAGACACATGGACTGTTGAATAGAATATTTTAGTCTATCACAAATGTATTGTAGCAGCCGTTATTGGGGAAGCCCAAAAACGGCTGCCTTTTTTTGCAAACTCCTTATTGTCCTCCGTGGTTAAGAATCTCATACTACCTCCTCTTGATATTCTTTTTTCCATTTGCGGATGTCTTTGCAGGTAGTCTTGGAGCCTCTCTGCAACCAACGCAGCCTGATTCATCAAACTAACTCTGCTTGGCAAAAACTTCTTAATCTGTTCTTTTATTAGAGGATAGTGAGTACAAGCCAGTATTATCAGGTCTATATCGACATCTTTAGCCAATAATTCTTCAACTTTTGATTTTATGAAAGGTAGTGATGCGGGATTCAGCTCTTCTCCGTTTTCTATAATCGGAACCCACATGGGACAGTCTTGTTGCGACACATGCGTTATCTTTCCTCCAGACCATTTAGTCAGTTCAATAGGGTACGAATTTGAGTTTATCGTCCCTGTGGTTCCTAAGACTCCGACATGTCCTGTTGTCGACAATTCTCCTGCTTTTTCAACTGCGGGTCTAATCACTCCAAGCACTCTATTGTCGGGTGCAATATTAGGCAGATCTGTTTGTTGTATTGAACGGAGTGCCTTTGCCGATGCAGTGTTGCACGCAAGAATCGTAAGAGGAGATCCTTCTTTAAAGAGGTATCTAACAGCGTCTAGGGTATATCTATAAACGACTTCATAGGATCGTGTCCCATATGGAGCCCTAGCATTATCTCCCACATACATATAGTCGTACTCGGGAAGCAGGCGATATATTTCTTTTAACACTGTTAGCCCGCCATAACCTGAGTCAAAGATTGATATAGGAGAATAATTTGCCATATCCTAGTTTCTTTATATTAAAAAAAAAGCCACAAAGTAACACTTCGCGGCTTTTTCAATAATATTTCTTTTCTACTATATTCCAAGATGTTTTTTTGCCAACGGAAGTACATCTACACTATTCTTACCTTTATATAATATAGTGTTCGAACTGATATCAAAAATGTAAAGAAGCCCTTGTGCTTCGCCAACTGCCTCTACTGCTCCTCTTGCTTTTTCAATTAGAGGAGTCATTATATCAGCTTCTTTCTTCTGGATTTGTTGTTGGGCAGAAGCCTGAAATGCTTGCAATCTCTGATTCAAGTCGTTTATTTCGCCTTCTTTTGATGCTTTTATATCTTCGTTGACATCAGCACCTTGCATATACTTCTGATACTCTTCAAATTTTGCTTGTGCTTCCTTCTGTATTGCGCCCATTTGGTCTTCCAAGCCTTTAACAAATTTATTGTAGCCTTCCTCTGCGGCTGTTCTTTCAGGCATTGCTTGCACTAGCTCTGCAAAGTTTATATGACCGAACTTTTGAGCATTTACTGAAGATGCTCCTATGCAGCTTATAACTGCAACTAATATGAATAACCTTTTCATGTGTTTATATTTTATTTTTTACCAAGAGAGTCATCCTTGTGTGAAGGAACTTATCTTATGACTCATAATGTATTTCGTTTCCTATTTTTATTTATAATCCTAGTTTACTTTTTACCTTTGGCAACAAGTCTATACTTTCTGCAGAGTGGTACATTAAAACTTGGTTGCTGGTGTCAAATACAATATCCATATTCATCTCTTCAGCAACGGCATCTACAGCATCTTGCGCTTTTTTTATGATTGGATTTAATAACTTCACTTGCTCTTGTTGCAAGCTACGTTGAGCATTCTGTGAGAAAGTCTGTATTTGGTTCATTTTGGATTGCAAATCGTCTTCCTTCGAGCTTTTAATAGGCTCTGACCAAGTGTTCACATTCTTTTCATATTCAGCAAGCTTTGCTTGATACTCAGATTGTAAACTCTTCATCTCCTGCTCTAGCTCCGAACTGAGTTTCTGCATTGATTTCTGAGCTTCGACTCTCTCTGGCATCAGCTCCACAATGGCAGCTATGTCGATATGTCCAAACTTTCCTTGTGCAAAGGTGCTAAAGCTACAAAACATTAACACTACTACGCACAGAATCTTTGTAATCTTTTTCATTTCCATATATTCAATTCTATTTTTATTTATAACCCATCTCTTTGAGTACATCATCGCTTATATCGTAACGAGGGTCTGAATACAGCAATGATACTCCGGACGCTTTGTCGAATACCATTCCGTAGCTACCTTTTTTAGACACTGTCTCGATTGCTCTATAGACTTCTTTCTGAATTGGATCTACCAAATCCTGACGTTTTTTAAATAAAAGTCCGTTTTCTCCGAAGTACTCTTTTTGCTTCTGTTTTAGTTCTTTCTCTTTAGTAACAATAACGTCCTCGCGTTTCTTCTTCATGTCTGCAGAAAGCAATACAGACTCTGCTCTATAGTCCTTATAAATCTTATCGAGCTCATTACTCATTGCCTCTAACTCCTTCTGATACTGTCTTGAAATCTGATCCAGTTGGTCTTGAGCCGCTTTGAATGTTGGAATATTTGCCAACACATATTCAGTATCAATATATGCCATTTTCTGTGCCTGTGCGGGCAATATGGCAAGCAACACAAGTGCTATGCTTACTAATATATTTCTCATTGTTTTAAAATTTACTGGTTTTCTAACAACTTACTCTATACAGAGAATACAAGATATCATTACTTTTGCATTCTCTCATTTTTAATGTTTACGCCACAAAAATACAATTAATAAATTAAATCTAGAATGATTGTCCAATTATAAAATGGAACTGACTACCACTCGTCTCTCCCAGCACCTTATCAAAGCCATATCCCCAATCTACTCCCATCATTCCAAAAATAGGTAAATATATTCTTACTCCGGCGCCGGCAGCTCTTTTCAAATCAAATGGGTCGAAGCTTTTAAATGAGGATGCATCCATTCCTGCCCAAGCATTACCTGCCTCCAAGAATGTAAGTAGGTATATTGTTGCTTGTTGTTCTAGCGACACTGGATACCGTAGTTCCATTGTATATTTAGTGTATATACCGGCTCCCAAATATTGGCTACCTGTGGCATTTGCCGATATCATTCCGTCTTCGTATCCTCGTTGTGAAACGATAGATGTACCCGGCATATACGAACCACTCAGACCGGATCCTCCAACATTAAATCGTTCGTATGGAGATATTAGGTGCTTGTTGTAGTATCCTAAGAATGCCCCTTCGAACTTTGCCATGAGGACGAGTTTGTTGTCCGAACTTAACGGCATATACTTTTCGCCTTTTAGCGTAAATTGGTAATATTCCAACCATGGTAGGCGTTTTTCCTTCCATGTATCATAAGCATCGGGGTTATTTTCTTCGTCCGGCATATTGGAGAATAGAGAATATGGGAATGTGAACTTCACTCCAAGAGAGTAACTAGAACCGGAACGTGGGTATATAGGATAGTCTACGGAATTTCTTCCGAATACCGTGTTAAAACTAAGGTTGTTGTAGTTGTTTACATTATATTTTCCTTCGGGGTCAACATAATACTGAAAGTTTTGATATAAGTTCTGAGTCATATATCTCTCGAACGACAGGTAGTGATTTACTGTAAAGTAATCATCCGGCCACTTTAGCCTATAACCATAGCCTACACCGATGGCAAATGTTTCTTGTATTTTATCTCCATCGCTTCCCTCTCCATCGTAAGTATAACTATCTCCGGTGCCGCCATAACTCGAACCACCGTAGTAGTTATAGTAATTAGAGTAGTTATTGTAATAGTTATTGTAGGTCTGTGCTGTATTGAAGTCTTCGTAGTACGAGTTTTCCGAATAGTTGTACTTGTAATATGATAGATTTACCGAGAAGTTATTAGGTTTTTTTCCACCGAGCCATGGCTCTACGAATGTTATGCTATAGCTCTGCATATATTTACCACTAACCTGAGCTTTCAATGCCAATGTTTGACCATCGCCGGATGGAAGTGGCTTATATGAATCAGGATTAAAAATATTTCTAATAGAGAAGTTGTTAAATCTTACTCCTGCGCTAAATATAAATCTATTAGCTCCATAACCTCCCGACAGCTCAAGCTGGTCGTTTTCTCTCTCTGTCAGGTTATAGGACACGTCTACCGTTCCTGACTCAGGGTTTGGCACGATGTCAGGGATAAGGCTATTTTCATCGAAGTGCCCAAGCCCTGCAATTCTAAACAATGAACGTTTAATATCGCTCTTACTGAATAAGTCTCCGGGTTTTGTGTACAATTCTCGTCTTACTACGTGCTCGTTGGTTTTTGTGTTACCTAGTATCTTGACTTCGTTTATTGTTGCCTGCGATCCCTCTATAATTCGCATCTCAAAATCGATAGAATCTTTGGCAACATTTGTCTCTATTGGTGTTATGTTAGAGAATACGTATCCGTTGTCGAGATACAAGCTACTGACAGCATCGTCATCTTCTTGTAGTCGTTTGTTCAACAACTTTTGGTCAAATACATCTCCCTTCTTTATGCCTAGCATATTGTCTAACATAAAGGCTGGGTACTTGGTGTTACCAACCCACTTTATGTCTCGAATGTAGTACTTATCGCCTTCGTCAACCCAAATATCGAGTTTGATGTTCTTGTCGTCTATTCTTGTTATGGAGTCTCTCAAAACTATTGCATCACGATAACCGAGTTCATTGAATTTCTTTATCATTTCTCCTTTATCGTCTTTGTACAATGCTTCTTGAAACTTCTTGCTTTTAAAGAAGTTTCTTATGTCTTTTGAATTTGTTTTCTTCATAGCTCTTTCTAGCTTAAAGCTTTTTACATCGGAGTTTCCATGGAAAACAATTTCGTCGACCTTGACTTTCTCATTTTTATCGACATCAATATTCAAAATTATACTGTTGTTGCTGTTGGGATCATCGCGTCTTACCACCACAACATCAGTATTCAGGTAGCCTTTTTCTGAGAAATAAGCCTTTATTAGTCTTTCTGCAGAGACAATGCTATTTTCGGTAACCTGCTGTCCTGGGATGAGAGAGAGTTTCTTATCTATATCCTCTTTTTCGTTCTTTTTTAGCCCTTTGTATTCCACCGATGTTAGTCTTGGAATTTCTGTAAGTTCTACATCTAGCCAAATCTGCTTCCCCTCTTCTTTGGCTACTGATATATTCACGTCCGAGAATAAACCTCGCTGCCACAGACCTCGTATGGCGTTACTAATTTCAGTGCCCGGCACCTCTATTTCCTGTCCGATGCTAAGACCTGTAAACGCCTTAAGACGGTCTTTATCGAGGTAATTAATACCGGAGATTTCTATACCTGCAATAGTGTATTTCTTCGGACTTGAGTAATCTATATCTATTGGGACATTAACATATTGTGCAAAAATTCCGGTTGAATTAAAACACAATAGCGTATTAATCACAAGTAATAGAGTTGCTGTTTTAAACATACTATCTTTTTTATTTAGCCTATAAATTTTTTTTTTCGTTCTTTATCTGCGCTCCTGTCTTTCCAAATCTTCGTTCTCGTTGCTGATACTTATACATGACGTCGTAGAAATCGTATTTTTTGAAGTCGGGCCACATTGTTTCAGAAAAATACAACTCTGAGTACGAAATCTGCCACAGCAAAAAATTGCTTATGCGCTGCTCGCCACTAGTGCGTATGAGTAGCTCTGGATTTGGAATATCTCTGGTCATAAGATATTTATCAAACAGCTCCGGCGTAATTTCTTCTTTAGAAATAGTGTTGCTGTCAACATCTTCGACTATGTGTTTTATTGCTTCGATAATTTCAAATTTAGAGCTATAACTTAATGCGACTGTAAATATTGTCCCAGTGTTGTTTGACAATCTTTTTTCTGTTTCTTTTATACTTGCAACAACACTATCTGGCAAAGCTTTCTTGTCTCCTATTATTTTCAGCCTCATGTTAAGCAAATCTAGCTTGTCTGCTTTTAGCTCTATTGCTCTTGCCATCAAAGACATAAGCAAATCCACCTCTTCCTTTGGGCGCTTCCAATTCTCTGTCGAGAATGCATAAACCGTCAGGTACTCCAACCCCATTTCGGAGGAGGCTTCGAGCACTTCCTCGAGTGAGTTCATTCCCTCTTCGTGCCCATCATTTCGATCCAATCCTTTTCGTTCTGCCCATCGCCCGTTTCCGTCCATAATTATGGCGACGTGTCTAGGCAGTTTTTCTGCATTTATTTTATTCTTTAAGCTAATCAAGTCCATAACAATCTTTGGCAAAAATAATCAATTTATAGGATATATGTACAGCGAAGACAGGAATAAGGTCGTGATTATGCATCGAAGAACTGGCTGTAAAGCCTATGGGATTGGATAAATCATCCAATGTAGAAGAAAATATTTTTTTCACAATAATTTCTGCTCCTACTGTAAGTTTTTTATTCATCTGTGCCTTTACTCCAAAAGTAACAGGTGCGTATATGGGCATTTCGACTTCGGTGTGCGGTGCGGTGCTTGGCAATATATAACCGGGGTTAGGAGTAAGTTGCGAGAGCATGTAAGGATCGTAATAATAGTTATATGTCATTGCTCCTAATCCGAATCCAACATACGAAGTCCACCTATGCCCTCTGCTACCGGGCATAAAACGAAGATAATTAACCTCTACTGACAGATTAAAATCATTAATGTTTTTGGCAAAGTTGTATCCCGACCCGTGATAATTGCCACTTATCTCTAAACCTGTATAGGCATAGTTAAGACGGCATGCAAATCTTGAATGGAAGTTGTATCTAAGAAATCCTCCTAGCGTATTGGGGACAATACTCTCGAAGTGATTCACCGTTGTCAGATCACCAAAATAGCTACTCTTCCCAGCTAGCACACCTAGCTCTAGAGATTCTTTCTGGCTGTACCCATTGTACGAACACAACAACAGGACAAACAAAATCAACTTTTTATATCTATTATTTTTCAATTGCGTAATAGTCTTTTTATCTTGACGATTATAAATATAACTCTTATATACATATAAAATTGTAATAACAGGCACTTTTATTCCACAAGAACAGCAATGCTCCTGCTGACATCCATAAATTGAAAATCGGAAATAATCTTCTCCATTTTATGTCTTACAAGGTCTGTACATAGGTTGCCTATGCTTCCTGCGTGCGTATGCAGCACTTTTCGTGTAGGAGCATACTCTCCTATATCTATTTTATGTGCAACCTGCTTATATGCATCTCTAAAAGGAATACCCTTTTGTACTAATTTGTTTACTTCCTCTACACTAAACATACAGTCATACATGCTGTCAGCTATTATATCTTTTCTTACGGCAACTTTGCTCATGCCATATTTACATACATCTAGACAACTCTTCAACTCTTCAATGGCAGGAAACAGCACTTCTTTCAGAAGCTGGTAATCTCTAAAATATCCACTTGGTAGATTATTGGTCATCATTGTCAACTCGTTGGGCAATGCCATCAAGCGATTTGTCTTTGCTCGTAGCAATTCAAAAACATCAGGGTTCTTTTTGTGTGGCATTATGCTCGACCCTGTAGTCATTTCTTCAGGAAGTGCCAGGAAATCAAAATTCTGAGACATATATAAACAGACATCAGTTGCCAACTTATTTATTGTCGATGCCACTGATGCTAGCGAGAATGCTAGTGATTTTTCTGTTTTCCCTCGTCCCATTTGCGCATAAACTACGTTGTAGCACATGTCTTCAAAGCCCAGCAATGCTGTTGTCATCTCTCGACTTAAGGGAAAGGATGACCCGTATCCGGCTGCACTTCCCAATGGGTTTTGGTTTACAATCTTATATGTGGCACGGAGCATAACAACATCATCAACAAGGCTCTCTGCATAACTACCAAACCACAAGCCAAACGACGACGGCATAGCTACCTGTAGATGTGTATACCCAGGAACTATAATGTCTTTATGGTCCTCGCTTCGTTTTTGCAGGACAATAAACAACTCGTTTATTTGCCCGACAATGGTCTCAATCTGTTCTCTAAAGTACAACTTCAAATCTAAAAGAACTTGATCGTTACGAGAGCGCCCGCTGTGTATTTTCTTTCCCATTTCGCCAAGTCTCTCAGTCAGAGTATACTCTACCTGAGAGTGTACATCTTCGACCTTTTCATCTATTTGAAATTTGCCGTCACCAACTTCTTTCAGCAATTCTTTCAGCTCGTATACAATTCGATATTTTTCCTCTTTTGAGACTAAACCTATACTTTCAAGCATTATAACGTGGGCTATAGAGCCGATAATGTCATGTTTGGCAATATTCATATCTAACTCCCTATCAAGTCCGACAGTGAAGTCTTCTATTTGTTTATCCGTTTCTTTTCCTTTATCCCAAATCTTCATCTGTTTATATTTTATTTGCCACACCTGCCTTGCCAACAACGGCTTAGGCTATGAGTAGTGCGGGATTTCAGAGCTGTGAACTTTCAATTTGCACTGACGTAAGCAAAACCATTTTTTTTTGCTAATTTACACCTTTTGAGCGAATAAAAAATGGTTTTGCGACAAAGAAACCCGAAATTTCGATTTAGCGTTTAACCCCGCATTACTTATAGCCATTGTTGGCTGCTGCGGTTTTTTATTCATTTTTTCTAATAGACCTTTTTTTTCAATATTTTTTAGTGTCGGTTATTTTCAGTTTTCTTGTTTTTGTCAGTGTACACTTGACTTTGAAAAAAGATTAATAATAATAACTCCAATCATTATAAATGCGATTCCCAAGATAGCTGGGAAGTCCAAAGTTTGTTTGAAGACAAAATATCCTATTAATGAAATCAGCACAATTCCTACAGCTGACCATATCGCATAGGCAATACCAATAGACAATCCTTTTAATGAAAAAGTCAATAGATAAAAAGAAGAAGCCATTGCCACAATAAAAATTAATGTTGGTATTGGCTTGCTAAATTGTTCCGTCTTTTTCAAAAATGCAGTCCCTATGGTTTCACAAATAATTGCAGCAGCAAGAAATAAATAGTGTTTCATATATTTTTAAATTTAGTATTCTACTTCTGTAAAATTCTATCTTTCGTCCGTTTTTGTATTTTTGACGGTCGGCTTTTCCATTGCAGCCAACAGGGGCATATAGCCAACATAATCATTTTTACGTGCAAGCACTTGTTCTCTCGGCTAATTTCATGTATTTGCATTTTGCTGTGACTTGCGACTCGCCAGACAAATAAAGAAAAGACAGCCATTTCACCTCGCAAAGATAGCAATTGATTAGCTAAGTAACGAAATATACTCCCACATTTCGCATTCATTGTCTGTATTTAGCGTCCGCCATAACACCAGAGTCCAAGATGAGAAGTTCAATATTAAGGTTTGGAGACCCTGCACATTAGCATTTTACTTGCACAAATGACAAATCAGTGTCTGTACGTAATGTCAGGAGTTTGAGCTATAAAGTTCAAGATCAAGACTTGCGAAACTTTGTGAATTAGGAGTCTACTTGTGTAAATGACTAATTCGCAAAGCATGGATAAGGCATATACTAATCGAAAAAAATGTTCACATTTTTTGCACCCTAGAATAATCACAACTCCTCTGTGGGATTACTCAAATCACAGCTTGCGGTTAGTACCTCTAGCTTCTTCCTGGCAGGATTAGGCGTGGCATTAGCTACTAATTACCGCTGGATTAGTAAGAAATGGGGCAACTGATTGAAACCATCTTTTATGGCTATTTTAAACTTGCTGCCGTTAATAATCTCTAACTTATTTTATCTCCTTGTTTAGTTTCTTAATCTCCGAATTACACCTCTAAATGTCTTTTAGGTTCTTAGGATCAATAAGGTCTCACTCGGCTTGCAACAGGTCAATCTTGCTTCGCAGTGTATTTATAGAGCTGCCAAAATCACTAGTAGCCGTTTGCAAAATCTTAGTTTTATCTCGCAAGGCGTTCAATTTCTCTGCCCCAGCAACACTACTGACACCAATTTTATGTAACTTAGCAGAGAAATGGTCATTCAGACTTAATATATAAATCAAAACTGTTTGTCATGATAATTATTCAACTTATAGTATTATTCGCTGTGCTTTTTGTCTATATAAAATACAATTTAGTACTACTTGTTTTTTTAAGTACTACAGCTTTGGCTATTGTCCGTTTCTTTGCCTTTATATATACAGGGCATATTCCTGCTGAAACAATACCCCATATATATTATCAGCGGTATCCTTGGATGCGAAAAGCATTAGCGGTAATATTGTCAGTCAACATCATACTTTGGACGCTTGTCATCATAAGCCCTTAAATTCTAGGTATTGTACACCGCCACGCCCATTCAGCCATAATCAGCTGATGTCGCCGTTCTTCTTCGCTCAGTTTATAGGGATCTATATGCAGTACCAACTATGAGCGAGCTACGCAAAACCGTCACTTTTATGAAATTTCGATTCCAAAACAAGCCCTAAAATCCCATCAAATTAACAAAAAGAAGAGTGTACACTTCGTTTTGTCGCTGTTACATATATGGGGGTTTATGGGCATACTCCATTTAAACCTCAGTAATGCTCATTCATGTTTGCTCTAAAGAGAATGATATTCATTAACCACACGATATTACTCGTGTCATTCTAAATATTGAGCATATTCATGTGATTTTTCTATCTTCGCAGAATGAGTTTAAGCACATTTTTTAGAAAAAACACCATCGAAGCCGGCGTAGACGAGGCCGGCAGAGGCTGTTTGGCAGGTCCGGTATTTGCCTCTGCCGTCATATTGCCCGACAACTTCCCTTTCGAGCTGCTGAATGACTCTAAAAAGCTATCAGAGAAAAAAAGAAACGAGCTTCGCATAATCATAGAAGAAAATGCTACTGCTTGGAGCATTGGCGTTGTTGACAACGTAGAAATAGATAAAATAAATATACTACAAGCATCAATATTGGCAATGCACAGAGCTATTTCCGACTTATCAACAAAACCAGACTTACTGCTCATTGACGGCAATAGATTCAACCCGTTTCAGGGCTTAGAACACGAAACCATAATAAAAGGAGATGCAAAAATCTGCTCGATAGCGGCAGCATCAATACTGGCAAAGACGCACAGAGACGAATACATGAATAAGATTGCCGATGAACACCCAGATTATCAATGGACTAGAAACAAGGGATACCCAACCAAAGTCCATCGAGAATGTATTGCAAAACACGGAGCTACTCCATATCACAGGCTCTCGTTCAGATTAACAGTCTAACAAATTATAGATTGACGATATTAACCTCTGAATGGGCAAGATGTTGAAAACTATTATGCGCACTTCGCTTTTTTGACACTAAATTTGGCAAGCAATAATATAACATACAAAAATGAAAAGTAATTTAGTTGTACTAATAACAGCACTAGCAGCGATAACGCTGTTTGGATGCAAATCGAAGTCTTACACTTCTGGCAACAGTGGCGTTTATTCTGAAGACGCACCATACGTAGGGAAACAACCCTCTGAAAAAGAGAACAATACATACACCACTGATGTATACAACTCTATTCCAGAAAAACCAAAAGTTACTGAGTCTAGGCCTCCTATTTCTATGGAAGATATAGAACTAGCAGCTAAAGAAGAAGCAAACACACGCACCACAACTGAAGACGTCGAAGCAGTTGAGGACGATATGAATTATGCTAGCAACAATGCATTTTTTGTTATTGTAGGCAGCTATGCACAAATTGACAATGCAAGAAGAGAAAAACAAAACTTTATAAACAAAGGCTACGAAGCTGTTATCCTAAAGAGCAACAAGAATGGATATTACAGAGTGAGTATCGGTTCGTATACAGAAAAACCTAGGGCATACCTACTCATCAACGAAGTAAGAAATAGGTATCCTCAGTATAACGACTCTTGGGTGCTTATAAAAGAATAAGATTGCAAAACAAACACAGCGTCTATTCAAAGATGTAGATTCAATAAAAAAACTCCCCGCCGTTATAAAGACGGCGGGGAGTTTTTTTTTATACACAAAAGAGAGAACACTCAGAGCATCAATGGTTAATACAGCAATAGCTATCCCCTTTCGCAACAACTATTCTAGCGCCTAAATAAAGATTTCAAGAAAAGACGGTTTGTCATTCAGGTATTCAAACTCAATATTCATTTTTCGCATATTTGCCATAAGATGTTTTATCTCACCGGCTTTGACAACCTCAATTCCTATCACTATAGGACCGCGCTCCCGATGTGTTTTCTTGGCATACTCAAAGTGCGTAATATCGTCAGTGGGAGCAAGCACATTCTCCAAAAAGTCTTTCAACGCTCCTGCTCGTTGTGGAATATTGACAATAAAATAGTGCTTTATACCCTCGTAAATCATCGAACGCTCTCTGATCTCCTCTGTTCTGGTGATATCATTGTTGCCTCCAGAGATAACGCAAACTACATTCTTACCTTTTATCTCATCTTTCATGTAGTCTAAAGCTGCAATAGAAAGTGCTCCGGCCGGCTCCACTATTATACCTTTGTCATTATATAGCTCTAGTATTGTAGTACAAACCTTACCCTCGGGTATGCATATAATCTGATCTACAAGACTTTTGCAAATCTCAACGTTCAGTTTTCCACATTGCTTAACTGATGCCCCGTCAACAAATTTATCGATCTGCTCTAATTTTACAGGCACACCTGCATCTAACGCGGCTTTCATCGATGCCGCACCCTCTGGCTCTACGCCTATTATTTTTGTATCAGGAGAAAGGGTTTTCAGATATGAACCAGCACCGGCAATAAGTCCGCCACCGCCTACAGGAATAAATACATAATCTATTTTAGCTTTAGACTGCTGGTATATCTCAAGACCAACAGTGCCCTGACCTTCAATAATCTTCTCATCATCAAATGGATGAATAACCTGCCTGTCTGTTTCCTTTGCGAAGGCTTCGGCAATAACACTAGTATCATCGAATGTATCGCCTTTCAGAACAATCTCTACATACTTGCCTCCAAATAATCTAACCTGATTAACCTTTTGACGCGGCGTGGTGGCTGGCATATAAATGAATCCTCTTATCTTCAGCTTACTGCATGAAAAAGCGACCCCCTGTGCATGGTTGCCTGCACTGGCACAAACAACCCCCTTCTCTTTCTCGTCTTCAGATAAGCTGGAGATTTTATTGTATGCTCCTCTTATTTTATAAGATCTCACTTGCTGCAAATCTTCTCTTTTGAAAAAGATGCTTGCTCCATAGCGTTTTCTTAAGGCGCGACTTTCTTCCAAAGGGGTTTCCTTAACCACGTGGTTAATATTGTGTTTTGCCTTGCTGACATCGTCGGGACTCGGGAAATATGACATTTTATTCTTCTTTATGCGCAAATTTAGTAAATCATTTGAAATATTCCAGACACAAAAACAAAACGACTGAGTTTTAGGCAGTAAACTTGCTCGTGCTATCTGCCATACAACAAAAGACTCATCAAGTAGGACTTAGTATCTGTAAAGACACAATGCTATGCATTGGACAGTCAGCCAAGCATGAAGTTGGTAAATTATTTCAAAACAAACAAAACCGAACATAATCAGAATGCAAATAATTATCTCTATTTTTGCATCTCTAGGATCTTGTCTGAGATATGAAGATTTGAGCTTCCTATGCACTCATTAAATTTTTAAAAGGAATGAATTTTCCAGAATATATAAATCAAATCGTTTCTCTGAATCCGAACAATCAGAAGAAGCTCTTAGCTTTTTTCCAAAGAGAGGAATACAAGAAAGGTGAATTTCTATTCTTGCAAGGCGAAATTTGCCGCAAGGTATTTATTATAGAGAAAGGCTTGGCACGAATATTCTACTACTCTGAGGATGGCAAAGACGTTACGGCATGGTTTTCGGACGAGCAAACTCCGGCAACCTCAACAGACAGCTTTTTTCACAAAAAAGAGTCTCACAACAACTGCGAAATACTTGAGGACTCCATTGTCTATTCTATATCTTTTGACAACTTAGAGTCTTTGCTAAATCAAAATCATGATTTTGCAAAGATTGCATTTCATTTTCTATCAAAAGTTACCGTTGCGATCATAGACTTCTCTGCAAATTTGAAATTCCATACCGCTAAAGAACGATACAATCATCTGATGCAAAATCAGCCACAGATATTCCAACGTGTTCCTCAAGTCCAGATAGCATCTTATCTTGGCATCACTCCGGAAACCCTGAGTCGCCTACGAGCCAGAAATAATTAAGATTCGGATAAGGTTTGAGGGACGAAGTCCTGACATCTTCGTAGAAGAAATAATTTATTGATGTAAATCAATTTCTATATTTTTTGTTAGTCTCATCTTTGCACTGCAAAATTTTACATACGACAAAAGATAATAAGACAAAGATGAAATCAAACGGAGTTTATTTGTCATTTATGTTTGCTCTTCTGGTACTAATCGGCTGCAAGCATGACAAGACGAAAGAGCAAACAAAAGACGAAAGAATAGCAATTGAAACCCACAAAGTAGAAATCAGCCCAACAAACAGGCTTCTAAAATTAAGTGCTAACATAGAAGGCAACAAAACCGTCCGTCTAGGATTTATGGTAGCAGGAAAGATAAATCATATTTCGGCAGACGAAGGCGAGACAATCAGGAAAGGTGCATTATTGGCAAGCCTAGACCCTGAGAGTTACAAGATAGCAACTGAAATAGCAGAGATAAGTCTAGCCCAAGTACAAGATGACTATAACAGATTAAAACTACTGCACGACCGCAATAGTCTTGCCGAGAGCGACTTTGTGAAAGCTAGCAACGGACTGCGGACCGCAAAAGCACAACAGAATCTTCACGCCAAGAACCTAAAAGATTGCAAACTCTACTCGCCAATAAGCGGAGTGTTATTAAAAAAGGGTGTTGAAGAAGGTGAGATTATCGACAAGGGCATACAGATTTTTGCCGTGTCTGACATTTTCACGGTAAAGGCAAACGCTGCAATTCCTGAGATGGAGCTCCGTTATGCAAAAAAAGGCAGCAAGGCATCTGTTTACGTGGCAGCTCTTGACTCCACATTTGAGGGAACTATCACCGAAATAGGGACTCTTGCCGACCCCGAGACCCGAACTTTCGCCGTGAAAATAAGCCTTAGCAATCCCGACCTACTCATACGCCCCGGCATGACTGCCGATGTTCAGATAGCAAGTGGCGAATCAAAAGACATGCTTTCCATTCCTGTCAGATCGGTATTGCACGACATAGACAATTCTGCTTATGTATTCGTTTCCGACGAAGTGAAAGGACAAGCCTTTAAGCGAACTATATCACTCGGGCAGGTAACAGGCAACCGCGTAGAGGTGGTGTCTGGACTGAATGAAGGTGAGCTAGTAGTTACAGATGGAGCTCACAAACTGAGTAATGGCAGCTTTATTCAGTAATCAGTGGATAATGAACAGCAATGTATAATTGAGATTTAGAAGAATGAACTTTATAAAGACATCATTAAAATATAAACAGGTTACCCTTACCGTTTTAGCAATGGTTTTTGCGGTAGGTGTGTATTCACTACTGACCATGCCACGTCGCGAAGACCCAAAAATCACAGTTCCTTTTGGTCTAGTAGTGGCATATTACCCCGGAGCAACAGTCGCCCAAGTAGAGGAACAAGTAACAAACAAGCTAGAGCAAACGTTGTTTCAATTTGCAGAGATTGACAAAGATAAGACTTACTCCACCAGCCTAGACGGCATTTCTGTAATAAATATCTGCTTGCACGACAATGTGAAAGCAACTGATGTTTTCTGGAACAAATTGCGTCATCAACTAATGATTATAGGCAAGACCGAATTGCCAAAAGGAGTATTAGGACCTATTGTCAATTCTGATTTTGGCGACACTGAGGCAATGCTTATTGCTCTTGAGAGCAACCATGCCAGCTACACACAACTAGTAGAGTACAGCAAGATATTAGAAGACAAATTGCGCCAACTGCCAGAAAGTTCAAAAATAAAGCGAATTGGCGAGCAAAACGAACAGATAAATATTTATTTTGATTCGCAAGCTTTAGCAATGTACAATATCAGCCTACAACAAGTCATCAAGGTTCTACAGTCACAAAATAGGACGGGAGCAACAGGAGGCATCCGCAATGATGATTTGAATGTGTCGCTACACTCCACCAGTAATTTTGGGAATATCACCGAAATAAAGAATCAGATTGTCGGCAGTTCCCAAAGCGGGTCAGTAGTGCACTTATCCGACATTGCTACTGTCAAAAGGGAATATGCTGAGACTACAAGTGATGTTGAGGTTAATGGAAAAAAAGCAATCATAGTATCTGTCCAAATGCAAGAGGGCAACAATATTGTAGATTTTGGAGAAGCCGTAAATCAGAAGATAAAAGAAACCAAAAGATTGTTGCCCAGCAATGTAGAACTAAGCATTGTTGTAAATCAGCCACAAACTGTAGACAAGAATGTATCACACTTTTTAGGTGAATTTATGATGGCAATCATCTCAGTGATAATAGTACTTTTATTATTGCTACCATTTAGGATGGCAGCAATTGCAGCAACAGCAATACCTGCAACAATAGCAGTAACTTTTGCTTTGCTAAACTGGGTTGGCATAGAGTTGCATCAGGTATCGCTTGCATCGCTGATAGTTGTGCTAGGTATGATTGTAGACGATGCAATTGTTGTTGCAGACAATTATTTATCCCTGCTAGAACAAGGTGTAAGCCGCAAAGAGGCCGCGTGGCGTAGTGCTTCCGATCTCTTTGCCCCTATACTCGTAGCTACCGTTACTATCATAGCATCCTTTATGCCATTAGCTCTACTCACAGGAGCCATCGGCGAATTCATTGAGGATCTTCCCTACACCGTTACCCTCGCATTTGTAGCATCCTTTGCAATATCAATGGTATTCACCCCAATCCTCTGCTATGTTTTTGTTAAAAAGTCTAAGCAGACAGTACCTAACGGACAAGAACCTAAGCCCAAGAGAAAGAATCTTCTAGACTATATGCAAAATGGCTACGACACACTAATATCATGGTTTGTACGACATAGTTCTATCACCATTACAATCAGCATAGTCAGTATTTTTCTTGCATGGCTGATTTACAACACAGCAGTGGGACAAAAGTTCTTTCCATATGCCGAACGCAATCAATTCGTAATAGAAGTATGGACACCTACCGGTACATCTTTCGACAAAACAAAAAAAGCAGTTAAAAAACTAGAGAGCCTCATAAAAGATGATGAACGAGTTACCAGCTACACTTTGTTTTCGGGACAGAGTGCGCCACGTGTTTACTATAACTTCTCACCGGAGTTTCCTGTAAGCAACTACGGACAAATATTGGTAAATACCGACAGCAACGAGTCTACGGAAGAACTTGCAAAAGAGCTGGAGGAACATGTTGCAAATGCTGTTCCTGAAGGAGTCGTACAAGTAAAACTCATGCAGCAAGGTCAGTCATTAAAAGCTCCTGTCGAGGTACGCATCATAGGCGATGACGTAAACACCCTAAAACGGTTGGGCAAGGATGTAAAAAACATAATCAAGTCAGAAAAGGGCAGTATCTTTGTCAACGACGATTTCAAAGAAGACTATTTTGGCATTGGCATCAAGTTGAAAGATGAGGCTAATCGACTAGGGTTCAGCACAAACAGTATAGCTCAAGCACTCTACATCAATATTAGCGGCTATCCTCTGTCGACCATTTATGAAGGTGATAATGCTGTTAATATTGTTTTACGTCTCGACGAAAAAAGACGAGCATCCTATGAAGATACCGAGAATATATTTTTAGAATCGTCTATAAGTGGCGAAAGTGTACCTTTCCGACAGATTGCCGAGCTTGTCCCACAGTGGCATTCAGGACGTATTATGCATCGCAATGGCACTCGCTGCCTGACTGTATCTAGCGAGACAAGCAATGGCATACTACCATCGGAGCTGTTATCTGCCATAAGTCCGCAAATCGAGAATATACCACTACCATCAGGCTACCGCATTGAGTATGGTGGCGAGCATGCCAATAAGGCAGAGGTGTTCGGTCGCATACTTCACGTATTGGGAATCAGCGTCATATTAATATTTCTTATACTATTGCTGCAATTCAAGAATCTAAAGGAGTTATTTATTGTAATGTTATCAATCCCTCTTGCTCTGTTCGGAGCAATAGCCGGCTTAGCAATAACAGGCAATAACTTTGGTTTCACAGCCTTTGTAGGAGTTATTAGTCTGTCTGGCATAGTTGTTCGCAATGCAATTATTCTGATAGAACAAATAAGAGAGTTGCTAAAGGAAGGCTACGATGTTAAGAGTGCCTCAATAGAGTCGGGCAAGCGCAGATTGAGACCCATTTTCCTCACCACCATGTCAACATCACTAGGACTCCTGCCGATGATACTCTCAGGCTCATCACTATGGGCACCACTGGCAAGCGTCATTGCATTTGGTGTATTATGGAGCATGGTAATGTCGCTAATTACCGTACCAGTGCTTTATACAAAAATGATAAAAACAAGACAATAGACATTAGTCGTCAAACAAGCAACCACTTGTTCGTTATAATGTCCAATATCGAGGTTGCTCTGTTATATAAAATTATAAACACATGAAAAAAATAATATCCATAATAGTGCTACTGTCTGCCTTTGCAACAGCATACACTCAGGAATACTTGACATTAGAGAAAGTACGCAAACTTGCACTTTCTAATAATAACGACATTAAAATTGCCGAGGCGATGGCACAGAAAAGCCTTGCCGAACAAAAAGCAGCACGTAGCAACTATCTACCATCTGCATCAGTCGAGGCAATAGGCATTTACAGGCACAACAACTACGAGATAGAGCAATACCTACCAAGCTACACTCCAGACTTATCAACGGGCGAGCTTACTCCAAATGTAATAACAGACCCCTCTACAGGCAATGTTGTCGTGGGGTCTGACGGGATGCCTCTATTCAACATGTACGCTTATATGCCGTTGGAAATCAGCATGCGTGGTGCGTATATGGCAAATATCAACTTAGAGCAAGCTGTATATACCGGTGGCAAGATAGCTGCCGGGAACAAAATGACAGATATAGGTATTGAAATGTCAGAAGAAAACATACAGCTAAAGGAACTCAATGCTATTAGCGAAGCCGACAACGCATATTGGCTATATGTCTCTGTGCAAACCAAGATAAAACTCGCCGAGTCGTCCGTAGAAATGCTAGACAGGCTACTGACAAGAGTAAGAAACAGTTATGATGCGGGGTTGACAAGTCGTGGCGAAGTATTGAAGGCACAAGTCGAATACGACAAAGCAAGGCTCAATCTTCAAAAAGCAAGAAGTGGCTTAGAGCTTACTCGTATGTCTCTCTGCAGAGTTACAGGTCTTGATTTTAGCACGCCAATAGTTACAGACTCTATCATTGCAATACCAGAATACTCGATTCAACAAGGTGTCAACGAAGATGTTGTCAATCGCCCAGAATACAAATTGATGACAAAAGGAATCGAAATAGAAGAGCAACGCATCAGAACAGTGCGCTCCGACTATCTTCCGGAGGTAGGCATAAGTGCAGGCTACGGCTATTTGGGCGGCATAGATATAAATTCGAGCGAATATAGGCAAGGCAGCCTCAATATAATGGCGAGTGTAAAAATTCCGATATTCAATTGGGGCGAAGGAAGACAGAAGATAGAATCTGCAAGAGCCATAAAAGCCACAAAAGAATACGAGCTAGCGAAAAACACAGACCTGCTACGCCTTGAAACGGAAAGAGCAAAATTAAATTTACAAGATGCCCTATTGCGCATAGACATCTCACAATCAGGATTAGAACAAGCTAGCGAGAACCTCCGAATAAGCAATGACAACTACGATGCAGGGCGTGAAACTCTAACCGACCGACTAATAGCTCAAACCCAGTGGGAAAAGGCTTACAGTGAGCTCATCGATGCTAAGACATCCTACAAAATAGAAGAAACGGAATATTTTAGAGTAACGGCAAGTTTTCTAAAAGAAAGGTAGTATTGAACGAGTACAAATCTACTCATCAATACTACAATTTAGAAAACAAGTACATTAAGACTTATTGCCAAAGCGCTCTGTTTCCAAAGCCGGCCACTCCAATGGCAGCGCCTCCAATGTTTCCAGCACCTTCTTGGCGACGTAGTAGGTCTTCTGCCAATTAGTGTCTGCCGGAATGTTATACCACGGAGCAACATTGCAATGTGCGATAATTTGCTTGTATACCTCTAAGTATTGCGCTGTCTTTTTACGAGTATCCCAATCTTTATCATTGTGTTTCCAATATTTCTCGGGGTTTTCGAGCCGCTCTTGCAGTCTCTCCTCCTGAGCATCAGCAGAAACATTCAGGAAGAATTTTAGAATAATAGTATCATTGTGCGCCAGCTGTTTCTCAAAATTATTTATAAGCTCATAGCGTTGATCAACAACATCGGCAGGAAAGATCTTTTCTACTGTAGGTACTAGTATATCTTCGTAGTGCGAGCGAATAAACACCTTCAATTCTCCTTTTTTTGGTGCATCCCTGTGTATACGCCATAAAAAATCGTGAGAATATTCTGTGGGAGTAGGTTTTTTATAGCTTGTTACCGAAAAACCTGTCGGCGTACAATAGCGCAGCAACTGACGAGTAAGCCCATCTTTCCCTGATGCATCAAGCCCCTGAAAAACAATCAGCAGACTATACTTCTGTTGTGCTTGCATTTTGTATTGAAGCTCGCCTATACGCTTCAACAGCTCTTTGCTGTCTTTCTTAACTTGTTCTTTATCCAAGCCCTCGACAAAGGTCGTTCCCAATATTGTTCCCATTTTATATTTTTTATTTAGTGACTGTCCATAATATCAAGAGTCTGAGACAGAAAGTTCAAAATCAAAGCTTGCGAGACTTTGTGAATTAGGAGTTTACTCGTGTAAAATGACTAATCCGCAAAGTGAGCGTAACGCAGATATTGGACTTTATAGACGGACTCTAAAATCCCACCGCAATATAGTAATAAAGTCGGATTTTTTTCCAAAAAAACTAGGGGTGGAAAAAATTTCCCACCCCATCTTCTCTATCTGAAATGTAACCTGCTATAGGCTAGCACCTTTCATCTTTTTACTACAAACCAAACATCAGGGTCGTTTACACTTGTCAGCTTGACAGATGTAGGATTATCCGGATCGTCAAACTCTACTGTATAGGGCGAACTCTCAGATATGAGATCTACAAATGGCTCTAGGTGGGTAAAGTAAGACCACTGGTAGCCTGCACCACTTTTTACAATATTCAGATATTGAGCACTCTCGACAGACCCCTCAAAACTTAAATTGTAATTTGCTATATAAGGAGCTTGGAATGTTATTCCATA
>JBKECW010000035.1:0-3829 GCA_047975005.1 Bacteroidales bacterium
CGGAGACTTGTCTTTTGAAAAATTTCCAGTGTAAAGATAATCTAATTTAGAATCCGTAGAAACTTTGATGTCATATTGTCGCTCAACCTTTTTTATAACATCTGACAATGCCCCCCCAACAAAAGGGGACTGTCCTTACGCCCATACAACATCCTGACTCGTATCTATTTAGTTGCTCACTTTTGAACTGAGTTCTGCATATCTATCTGCATATTGGGAGTGAGAATCACATTTTTACTCCCTAGAATATCCTCTCTACATCGCTGATGCTAAGCCAGCCCTGATTGCCATCGGACAACTGAACTTCGTACCATTCGCCAACCTTATCCACGATTTTTACCTTTAAGCCCTCGTGGATGATAAACAAGTTTGAAGATGTGGCAGAAGGACTACTCTTCACCTGTACTCGCTCGCTCATAACTATCGAATAGGGATTGTCGGTGCGAGAACGTGCCTGCTCCAACGCCATGTTTATTGATACTCCCATAAGTATCAGCACCAATAATCCTAATAAGAAAAAGATACGTCGCACAGACACTCGTCGAGACATGATGAAAATCATGGTGCAGACTAGTGCTATAAGCAAGAGTGCATAAGCAAAAACACTCCAAAGGTTGGACGACACCTGCTTAGACACATCACTTTCCCATTTCTCGAAAAAAGGACGCTGAACCTCGCCCACAAGATCCACTATCTTTGTGTTGGCAAGGCGGAGATTGTGCCTAGCATTCTCATTACCGGGCTTAAGCACTAATGCGCGCTCGTAATTAAGTATGGCTGAGGCTATTTCGCCCATCCTATAATATGAATTACCCAGATTGTAGTATAACTCGTCAGACTCGTAGCCGCTGTCTATCAGAGCTTTATATTTTTCTATCGAGCCGGCATAGTTGGAAGCATTATATAGGGCATTGCCTTGCTCAAACAATGAATCTATATCTGCCGCTTTTGTACCGAAAGACGTCAACAACAACACAACGCTTATCAATAGTATATTTTTCATTTGTTTATCTTTTTGCAATAAGCTGTAAGCTATAGGCTTTATGCTTTTGCTGTAAATAATCTGCCCTTACAGGGTGCTTACTGTCTTGTCATTCCTTTCCCCATGGCGTTACCATGGGCTGAATTAATTATGGCTTGCTACTTCTTTATTTGCTTATCAATATCAATGATATTTTTGTAAGCTCGCTCATAAACATCTGTCAACGAGCCATTTTGCGATGCCCCTCCGTAGTTGGCAAACTCACAAATATCAACTACCGAATTAAACTCTTTGACAGTATCTTCGTTAACTCCATTATCCGATAAGGTTCTAAGTGCCACATCCCTATTCAACTGCGACAGAGGAATATTCAGCTTATGATTAAAATAATTCCAATAGCCTGTAAGCAATTCGGGATAGAACGCTTTGGCATCATTGCTATTAACATATGCTTGCGCACTCTTCAGATGCTTTCTAATCATCTTGTAAGCTCGCTTATTCTTAACATAAGCCTCGTCTGAATACAGTTTCGCCCGTTTGCGGTTAATCCAAACAATAAGCCCAAATACTATAAGTGTAATAGCAAATAACATCCAATACTCCCAAGAGTAAACAAACAGAGCTGCATACTTACGAATACGGCTTGTCATATTTTCGCTTATGTGCCTGATGTCCTTATTAAGAACGTCTAAGTCTTCTCGGCTCACGCCAGAACCTGAGCTGACTGTTGCTCCGCCGCTGCCCTTCGTTACCTTTATTTTATAGGGCTTGGTCGACAGTCTGACATAATCCTTTTTTGACGGGTCGAAGTAGGACATTGTCATTGCCGGTATTTCGTAATCCCCTGCCGTACGAGGGATAAATACATACTTAAAGGTCTTTGAGCCACTTGTACCGGCGGCAGTGCTACTGATATTCGATGTTATTTCAGGATCGAAAGACTCAAAATCGCTTGGTATATTGAGTTTCGGAATCTGAACAAGATTTAAGTTCCCTTTTCCTGTAACTTTTAATGTGTAAGAAATAGCTTCGTTTGAGGTAAGCTCTGTATTATCAACCTCATCGTCAATGCTGAAGGTACCAACACCCCCAATATAATCGTTCGGAGAAGTAGGCAATTCTTTGGATACAACTGTGTGATTCGGAGTATTTACCTGCACCGTGTAATTAACGGCACGTTGTGAGAAAAATTGATCGAAAATTGAATTAGCCCTATTCTGATTTCTTACAATAACCTGAGCTACAATCTTAGACTCGAAATTCCCAGTATGCAATGTACCTGCTTTCTGTGGAGATATAATAAATGAGCGGAGAAATGCTGACTCATATATCTGATCGTTGTATGCTTCCCGCTTAAAATCAAGTTGCTTTGTAGACGACAATTCTTTTGTCCAAAAACCCTCAAACTCGGGAAACTTAATATCCTGAACACCTGCAATACCCATATCGGGACGTTTGTATAGCTTGATTGTTGCTATTATCTGCTCTCCTTTATAAACATTGCGCTTGCTTAATGACATGGTGGCAAAAATATCGTCCTTCCCGACACCCTGTGAATAATCGCCTGTACCTCCGCCGGATTGCTGACGGCTGCCTCCACCTTGTTGTTGATTTTGAGACCCTTGTCCTTGCTGACCCTGCTGTTGCGACGGCGTATCGCCCGAGACAACCTCTATACTTACACTGTTAGACTCAAAAACCTTTCCTCCAACCTTTACCGACGCAGCACGCAACTCAAATTTTCCCTTTTGAGTTGCCTTCAAAACGTATGTGTAGACTTCCTTTATCTGACGAGTAGTCTGACCATTTATAATAGATACACTCTTACTTTGGGATCTCGATGGTCCAAAAAGCTTTTGAAAACTCCCCAAACTAGGCAACTGTATATCCGAGGCGCTAGTTGAGCCGTCGACTACCAATGTGAGACGAAACTGCTCGTCGACACGTACTACATTGGGCGCACTCATACTGAACTTGACATCCTGTGCCGATAATGCAACTGTCAGAAACATTATGAGTGGCAAGAGTAGTATTTTAGCTGATTTTATCATTATTCTTTCCTTTTTCAATCTGCAAAGTTACCATTCTTTCTCCGTTTTTACGGATTTTGCTTCCTTCTCTTTGGCTTTCTCAACCCGTGCACGAGTCTGCCTCTCTTTCTCGCCTAAAGCATCCAACATCCGTTTGGCATCCTCTTTGGAGCGAGCCTGCTGCTGTTGTTGCTGTTTTTGCTGTTCCTTGTCGCCCTTGTCGCCCTGATTTTGTTGGTCTTTGTTCTGATTTTGCTGTTGCTTGTCTTTATCACCTTGATTTTGCTTGTCCTTATTTTGATCTTGATTCTGATCTTGTTGGTCTTTATTCTGGTCCTTGTTTTGATCTTTATTTTGATCTTGGTTCTTATTATCTTGATTATCCTGTCCACCGCCACCTTGATTTTGATTCTGCTCTTTCAACATCTTAGCATACAGTAAATTATATTTATACTTCATCTGATTGGGACGATTTATCAGTGCATTCTCAAAGGCTTCAATAGATTGGTCAAGGAACTCCCCCGTGTTCTTACTGCCCTGCTGACTGCCACCATGCATGCCGGGAGCAGCCTGCTGTTGTTGGCTCATCAGATATTGCGCCAACTTACCCAATCCGTAATTGTAATATGCCATGCCCTTTTTATCAGCTTCTTCATAATCTTTGGCTAGTTCTTCAAACTTCGGGAGTGCTTCATCAAAATTACTCTGAACCAACTGACTTGTTGCCAGATTAAACTTCCAATCCTTATTGTCGGCAGCCTCGTCCAAGGCTTTCAGATACTCGGCTTCCGCCAAACTGAAATTTTCATTCCTTGCC
>JBKECW010000036.1:0-20532 GCA_047975005.1 Bacteroidales bacterium
ATATCAGTAACATTATTTATACCTGTTCCCTCGTTAGTTCCAAGCATCTTATCGTTTCTGTACTTACACCACATAACTCCAGAATTTGAGAAAGAAGCATCTATACCCTCCAAGGACACTGAGTCATCCATTGTCTGCAACATCCTGGGGTCTCTATTTTTTCCAAAATTAGCAATATCTCTATCTCCCAAATATTCGCTAGAAACACCTATGGGTAATCCATCCGAGCACAAATAAGACTCAATAAGACTTCTTGAGGGACCTGCTTTTTGGTCTTCATATCCACTTGCATAGGTCATTGCGCTATGAGTAATAGTCATTTCACCGTCGTCATAATATTCTCTATACAAAATCATTTCTGGATTATCTTCTAAATTCTCCGAGGAGCACAAATCTCTATAACTGCCTGCAATTTGATAAGCTCCAGTAGCCATCAGCTCATTAGCACAATCTTTAGCAAATTTAAGAAACTCATTATAGCCTGCAGCAGCTCCATCATCATGGTATTTCTCCCATGTTCCTTCAAATAGAAACATCCTAGATGCCAAAGCCAAAATAACATTTCTGTTAATTGTTTTATTGGCTTCCTCCTGCACATTATCGACACTGGCAAGAGCAGCTTCTATATCAGCTTTAATTTTATACATTACAGACTGACGGTTTTCTCTTGGAGTATACACTAAGTCGTAGTCTTTCGGACCTGCAACTGTGTCAATATATGGGATATCGCCATACTCCACCAACATTATATAATGCATATAGGCTCTCCAAAATTTCGCCATCCCTGTCCAATATTTCTTTCTACTGTCGTCCATTGGCACTTCAGGAACGTTCTCTAGCATAAGATTTGCTTTTCTTACGTATGCATAAAAATTACTCCAGCTCACTGTTCTTTCGTTCGTTCTAAAAGATGTTGCCGAAGGTATTTGCGTTCCCCAGAAACGGGGCGTTTCATTCGTAAGGTCATCATTAATAATAGCATACGAGACATTATTGCGATTATTATTAAAAGTCCACGAAGTTTCTACACCAGGAAAAGCCGTAGCATAAAATCCGTATGACATCATTTTAACATTGTCCTCTGAGATCCAATAATCCTCTCCACTCAGTGATGCTGGAGGGAATTCCTCCAGATTACAAGAAAAAAGGAATAAAGAACAAGACAACATTAATATTGTATTGATTAAATTATTTTTCATGATTCAATATTTTTAGAAATTTAGTTGTATTCCTCCGGAGTATGTTCTGGAGAAAGGATATGACTTTCCATAGTTGGACGCTCTCGTACCTATTAATGCTGTTTCGGGATCCATTGGAATATGTGTATTATCCCACGTTATCAAGTTCTCGCCACTAAAATACACTCGTACTTTGGATAGTCCTATTTTAGATGTCAAGTAATTAGGTATTGTATAGCCAAGAGTCAAGTTTTTCAGTCTTAGGTACGACATGTCTTGCAGATATCTGTCGTTAATTACAAAGTTCCATTTTGCTATATCCGCATAGTCAGTGGGTCTTGGCCAAAATGCATCGGTATTGTCGACTGTCCAGAAATCCAGCTGGTGCTCATACCACACCTCATCGTGTCTTGCTCCAGGAATGGCATAAACTCCCGTAGCCCAGTATTCACGTTTCCCAACACCCTGAAAGAACATATTTACATCAAATCCTTGCCATTCTGCACCAATAGTAAAGGAGTATTGGTATTTCGGTGTTTCATTACCTATTTTTGTCACATCGCTCGTTCCTTTTTCAACATCCGAGATATCCCAACTGCCTGTAGAGATCTTGCCATCGCCGTTAATATCCTTGTACATCACGTCGCCAGGACCAAAGGTAAACCAATCGCTTGCTATTGACGATTGGTCAGCACCGTTAATTTGCTTTCCAGTCTCATCAAAATCTGATTCTTGGAACAATCTGTCTACTTCTAAGCCCCATATCTCGCCAAGTTCCATACCTTCGTGATATGACCTTAAACCCGTTGCTGTTGCATCATATTTAGTTATGATAGTTTTATAATCGAACAACGAAGCACTTAGGTTCAGTCTCAATTTATTTTTAAACTCATGTGTGAAGTTTACTCCAATCTCCCATCCAGTGGTTTTAAGTTCTCCAAAGTTTATTTTAGTTCCCGATGCTCCATATGTCGGAGCTAATGATTCGCCGGGTCTAATCATATCAGAAGTTACCCTCTGATACCAGTCAAACACAAAATTCAGTTTATTATCTAATAGTCCAGCATCCACACCAAAGCCCGAAGTGGTAACTTTTTCCCAAGACAGCTCATCAGACACAACAGTAGGATTACTTGCAGAATAAACATTTTCTCCATTAATAATCCATCCAGATGTCCCTGTTGACACAGTTGAGACGAAAGTGTTAGTCCCTACACTCTGATTACCAATCATTCCCCATGAGCTCCTAAGTTTAAAATTACTAACATAAGGTTTGATGGGCTTCCAAAAATTTTCCTCACTTATTCTATAACCAATAGAAGCTGATGGGAAATATGCATACTGAGAACTTACAGGGAAGCGCGACGAACCATCATAACGTCCATTTATCTCAAATAAATATTTGCCCATATAGTCATAATTCAATCTCCAAAAAAGTCCCATCGTCGTCCACCTACTTCTATCAGAAGGTGAAGCACTTTTGTTTGCCTCGCCAACAGTAAGATTGATTTCAGGTTTATTCATATCAAGCATGTCATAATAAACAGTACCATGCCTCCAATACTCATAATTTTCATAATCAAGACCAGCAATAACTTTGAAATTATGTTTTTCTTTGAACGTTTTGTCATAAGTGAAAAATCCTTTCCAAGTATTCTGCTCATACCACGACGAATAATATCCAACGTAATTATATGTATCTCCTGTATAATTTCTGTAATTGTCAATAGCGTTTCCGGAGAAAATATCGTAACCATATGCCCATCCTCCTGCCGAGTGGTCATGGTTGTCGCGCGAGTTAAATGTATAATCCAGATCGAACTTCAAACCTTTAACTCCAACAGCTGCAAAATCAAGTGTAGTTCCCAATCCTGTTCTAACCAACTGAGATTTACTAGTATTATAATTTGCCTGCTCATCGTTGGTTATTGTATTTCGATAGCCTATTCCGTCAATAGTTCCATAAGGTATCCACCTATTCCACCTCGTAATGTAGTACCAGTTTGGGAAAGTTCCGCCATTAAAATCAAAAGGCTCCTCATACTTAGATCTAGACAGCATACTTCTAAATCTGGCTGTTATGAAGTTAGACAACTTCATTGATACATTTGCCGTCGCATTATATCTTTTATACTTATCATTCTTTATCTTATACAATCCTTCTCTACTCGTTTGTCCTAGACTGACAGAGTAAGTTATGAAGTCTGTCCCCCCCGAAAGATTGATATTATTGTAATACGACGGAGTAGAACTCCTAAGATACATATCTATTGCATCCCACGACCTATAATAGTAGTCTTTTCCTCCTATGGTTTCCCAATCACGACCATATACCATCTCCGAACCTAAATCTTGACCTCCATACTTCTTCTCCCATTCAATCATTTTCTCAACTGCATCCCAATTTACATTGGTATTTATGATTGACAACGACGTAGCACCGTTAATACGCTCTTGCGCCATCAGTCCTGCCGCTGCTGCCTGATATGTTTTTGCAATAGTCGGCATATTAAGAGGCTCACTGAAAGCAAGATTACCAGTATAAGAAACTCTCGTTTTTTGTGACTTTTTCCCTTGCTTTGTCGTTATAAGAACAACCCCGTATGCAGCTCGTGCTCCATAAATAGACGCAGATGCAGCATCTTTCAATACAGACATGCTCTCAATATCATCAGGATTCAGCATATTAAGATTAGTAGTCTCAACATTATCTACAAGAATTAAAGGAGCGCCACCATTCAATGAAGAACCTCCACGAATCTGAATACTCGAAGCTTGGTCTAATGCCCCTGTCGAAGTCCTAACAATAACTCCTGGCGTTGCACCTTGCAAGGCTTTAGCAACATCGGTTACTGGGCGGGATTCAAAGGTTTCTGCCACATCGATTGTAGCTACCGCTCCGGTAAGATTTTCTTTTTTCTGAACACCATAGCCAACAACAATGACTTCTTTTAAGCCTTGCACATCTTCTTTTAATGTAACATCTACCACACTCTTTCCACTTACACTCACCTCCTGAGTGAGCATTCCCATAAAAGAAATTTGCAACACGGCATCTGCTGGAACACTAACAGAATACTTACCGTCAACGTCTGTGATAGTACCAGTGCCAGTATCTTTCTGTATTACAGCAGCACCGGGTATCCCGACACCACTTTCATCGGTGACTTTCCCAGTCACCGATTCCTGTGCGTAGACACTACTTGACAGTAGTGTAAAGCACATTATTACTAAGATAAAAGTAATTTTCCTCATAAAACTGTTGTTTAAATTTTAGTATTAAAATATAAGTTGGAATCATGCACAACGCAATACTGCGTCTTCTCCATATTTAAAAAGACTTGCACACATATTCGCTTTATCAAAATTGCAACATTAATAAATTGCAAAATACGCACACAGACACACAGAAGAACAATAATAGCCCTCCCACGCATATCTGATATTGGCTTGGCATGCTTAATTGCCATCTCTAACAAAGTAATTCGAGCGCAATTTAAACAATGATTTCAACTCATCCTAATAATATAAACATTATTTATTAACTCTAAATTGACTTTTCTCTTTTGCTAAACAAATACATTACCAAAAATATCAAAACTCCGTTCACCACAATCGGCTCAAAGCCAACCTTATAATTAAACCACTCAACAGAATTAGCGTGAAGGACGGCAACACATGACAACACTATTACACTTGCAATAAAAGCAGTGATGTCGTGTACTTTTCGTTTGGTCATTAGTCCGAAAGCAAACATTCCCACAAGAGGGGCATAGGTATATCCTGCCGTTTTGAACACTAAGTCTACCACAGAGGCATTACTAAAGTTCCAAAGCAAGACTATGGTTACAAACATCAAGAAGGACATAAGTATGTGCACCCGTGTTTTTGTTTTTTTAGAAGACGTGCCGCTAGTAACGTCTATTTTCAGAATATCTACCATAAATGATGTTGTCATTGCGGTGATGGTAGAGTCGGCACTTGAATATGCGGCAGCTATCAAGCCTACAAAGAATAAGACTCCGACTGTCAAGCCAAGATGATTGAATGCAAGCTCGGGATATAGCATATCAGTGTCGGCAGGGATGCTGATTCCATTAGCATTAGCATACATAAATAGCAATCCGCCCAAGAACACAAACAGCAAAGTTATCGGAACCATTACAATCCCTAAGGATATCATATTCTTTTTTGCCTCAGCAGAGTTTTTGCAGGTCAGGTTTCGCTGCATCACGTCTTGGTCGAGTCCGTTTAGAGCAATAGCAATGACAGCACCGCTAATAAAATCTTTCCAAAACCAATTGCCGTCAGTCCATCCGCCTTTGAAGTTTATCATCCTCGACAAACCTTCATTTTTCATACTTACAAGAATTTCCGACATGCTCATATTTAGATCGCCTACCACAATGAATATAGTCCCAACCACAGCAATAAGGATAAACAGCGTCTGCATAGTGGAAGTCCAAACCACTGTTTTTATGCCGCCTTTCAGAGTATAGACCCAAATCAGGACGAGGGTTATACCGGCAGTGATATAATAGGGAACACCCAAAGCATCCATAATAAACATTTGCAGCACTTTTACCACGAGGAAGAGGCGTATTCCTGCACCTAAGAGCTTAGACACCAAAAACATCACCGAAGCAAGTTTATTGGAAACAGGACCTATTCGCTTTCCGATATATGAATATATTGACACTAAGTTAAGTCTATAATACAGAGGCAATAACACCATTGCTATAAATAGATAGCCCATCAGGTTACCGAGTACAAACTGCATATATGTAAAGCCGTTTCCTCCAACTTTGCCGGGAATAGAAATAAGGGTTACTCCCGAGATGGCAGCTCCTATCATACCAAAAGCTACTATATACCAAGGGGATTTTCGGTCGCCCGTAAAGAAGGTTTCATTTTTTGCATTCCGGGACACTATCCACGAAAAGAATATCAGCACGGCAAAATACGCCGCAAGTATCAACATCAACAAGCTGGGTGTAAGCATATTAAAAAATTATTTTGTTATATTCATCATTGGGTCTAACTCCTATTCCACTATTTCGGGGTATCATAACTTTCCCATTTTCAATTTCCAAACCATCGTACAAGTCATTGCTAATCAGGATATGTCCATCCAAATCAACCCAATCTGCCAATGGCGAGAGGTGCGACATTGCCCCGACGGCACATGAGGTTTCGGACATACAACCAAGCATCACTTTCATATTCAGAGCTTTGGCTGCATTTATCATTCTCATCGCCTCACGAAGTCCCGTGCTTTTCATCAATTTTATGTTTATACCCGAAAAAACACCGTAAGCATCTTTTATGTCGCTCAGCCTTTTCACAGCCTCATCTGCAACTATTGGCAAGGGGCTTCTTTCATTTAGCCATGCCGTGTCGTCCTTTTTATCCTTCTCGAAGGGTTGTTCCACAAATACAGTCCCACGCTCCTGCAACCAACACACCAAATCTAATGCTTCTGCTCTGTCAGTCCATCCCCTATTGGCATCCACACATATAGGAACATCAGTAACCGAACGAACAGCCTCAATCAGGGCTTTATCATTATCGCTACCGAGTTTTATTTTTAGTATTTTGAAGCCTTTTGCCTCCTCAGCCCGCTCTTTCACTACCTCAGGAGTGTCGATGCCAATGGTGAAAGAGGAGTTTGGGATATTGTCGGGATTAAGCCCCCATATTTCGTAAAGGGGTTTTCCGAGAGCCTTCCCGTACAAATCATGAAGTGCAATGTCCAGCGCTGCTTTGGCTGCATTATTATCTTTATCGACAGCATCAACATAAGTCAATATATCCTCTAGTTGGAAAGGTGAAAGAAACTGCTTCAGATCCACTTTTGACAGAAATGTCGAGACAGTTGAATGCGACTCACCGAGATAGGGAGGCATTGATGCTTCGCCATAGCCCACTAAGCCGTCCCATTCAATTCTGACAAGCATTAGCTCGGTCTGCAAACGACTGCTACCCGCAATGGTGAACTGATGTCTCTGATTTGCAAAATATGGAGTAAAAGTCAACTTCATTCGTATTTTTTTAATTGTACCACCTATGATTCAGTATCTGAGTTATTCCGTTTGTATTCTCGTTTCCGGCATATCTACGAGCTGTCATTATTCGTCCTAGCAGTCGTTTGCTATATAGCTCATCGTCTTTTTTAAAACTGTTAATACGCACATATCCCGACGAATGTACCACTCTGCCCTCTCCCAGATACAGCCCCACGTGTGTTATTCTATCTTTCTTCTCGGGACTAGAGCCAAAGAAAATCAGGTCTCCTTTTTTAAAATCCTGCCAAGAGCTTGCAGCCACCTCTTGCCCTACTTTTGCCTGCTGATATGTGTTGCGAGGTATTAGATAGCCCTGATTTCTGAACAATACTCTCATAAAGCCGCTACAATCGAGTCCCACAGGAGATGTGCCTCCCCACGAATATGGTCGCCCCAACATGCTCAGAGCCTGTTCACACATTTCATCGATGTTTATCTCACTATATCTGTCCTGCAATTCCCTCAAAGACAATAGATTATCGACAGCAAGGAAAGCTGCGACATTCTTTTCGGGCAGCATACTACTGATTTTCAGTTTGTTTCCTACGTTTTCGCCTGCGACAATATCTCCCGAAAGAATATTCACAACAGACTTACCATCAGCATCTTTCACAACGCCGTAATCCGACATATACATATATCTATCGGACTTTCTCCACTTACTAAACTCATCGTCTGAAAGTCGTCTGACATTCAGGGCTTGCACGTAGGACACCAAGCTATCGGGAGTTCTGACCAATAGCCACGATCCTTTCTTTTTATATATCTGAACGGGAGTTCCCATAAGTGTTTGCGACACCATTTCGCTCGAATGGCTTGCCTTGCCTCTGAGGTTTGCAACGCTGACAGTGATAAGTCCCCACCCCTTTTCGTCCAAAGGCTTAAGCAACTCAATACTATCCAAATATGACACACCTACACTGTCGAACTTGTATATAAGATTATTATATGCTGACTCACTTGTAGTTCTACCTCTCAAAATCAGAGAATTACCCAAATTATCAAGAGTAATATCAAAAAGATCCGTAGCTCTATCAGGAACATTCTGTTCACAAATATCACTTATATACACCTCTAAATCAGTATGATTTTGACAGGACCATATAAATAACAAAACAAATATATAAAAGTTGTACTTCTTCATGCTCAAGTATAAACATTTGATTCCAAAAGACAGGAGACAAATTAACCAACAGTTAACGATAAAAACAAATAAGACACAGATTAATTTTACGCCACTACACACGCTCCTAATAATCAATACATTATTTTACAGAGACAAGAAAAAAGGAATGGTAACCCTCCTTATTCAAAAAAAAATACATACTTTTGCTTAATAGGCATGACATTAGCAGCAAGGACATTACCATGATACAAATTAAGATTATTTTCTGTTATATACTTTTTATCGCAACTCTGCTACTCCCGACGGGCAAGGCATTTGCGAGCAGCGGAGATACGGAAGAACTTGATGTATCCGAATTTATCATGTCGCACACCTCCGACTCATACAACTGGCATATAGCCGATTACAAGGACAAGCACTACTCCATTCCGCTTCCAATTATCCTTTATTCCACGAAGTCTGGATTTCATTGTTTTTTGTCGTCGAAATTTTGGCACGGGCATAGTTATAAGGGATTCAAGATTGCAGAAGAAGGTGCGTACAAGGGAAAGATAGTGGAGATTGACGAAAGCGGGACACATTTGGAGGAACACCCCATCGACTTCTCAATGAAGCGCTCTATTATAGGGATGATTTTCAGTTGCATTTTGATTATATGGTTATTTGTTTATTTTGGCAAACAAGCGGGAAAGTTTATCGACACTGCCCCAAAAGGTATTTACGCTTTTTTCGAGCCAATGATACTTTTCGTAAGAGATCAAATTGCCAAGCCCTCCATCGGCGAGCAGAAGTACCAAAAATTCCTACCACTCTTGCTCACCTTATTTATGTTTATAATCATCAATAACATATTGGGATTAATACCTATTTTCCCTTTTGGGGCAAATGTTACAGGCACAATCAGCATAACAATGGCACTTGCATTGATTGCAATGTTCACGATAAACTTCTATGCATCAAAGGACTATTGGAAGCACGTTTTTAACCCTGAGGTTCCGATGTTCATGAAGTTTCCGATACCAATAATGCAAAGCATTGAGATTATTGGACTTATACTTAAGCCCGCCGTGTTGATGATAAGGCTTTTTGCCAATATCATGGCAGGGCATCTGGTTATATCGGCATTTATCGTGTTAATATTTATATTTACAAATATGTTTGGACCTAGTGTAGGGGCAGGAGTTTCGGTGTTCTCCGTAATTTTTGGAACGGTAATGACCTTTCTGGAAATTCTTGTTGCTGCCATACAAGCATATATATTTACCATATTGACAGCAATCTTCATAGGACTCGCAATAGAAGAGAATCATTAATCATAAAAAAACAGACAAACATGAACCCATTCTTAGTAATCAACGACCCTAGTGTAGCAGCACTAGCAGCTGCAGTAATCGTAATTGGAGCCGCAATAGGTATCGGGCAAATCGGTTCGAAGGCAATGGAAGGAATAGCACGGCAACCCGAAGCAGGCAACGATATACGTTCGTCAATGCTTATCATAGCGGCATTTATCGAGGGCGTATCAGTTATAGCACTGGTTATTTGCCTATTAGTATCGCTAAAGTAGTAGCGTCATGGATTTCTTAACGCCACATTTGGGAACTGCCTTTTGGGCATTGGTTATTTTTTTGGTATCCTTTGCCATACTCAAAAAGTATGCGTGGAAGCCGATATTGGAAGCCTTGCGTCACCGCGAGCATGCCATCAACATGTCATTGCAAAGTGCAAAGCACGCTAGAGAGGAGCATGAGAAACTGATGAATGACAATGAGAAGATAATCACGGCTACACTAAGACAAAAGGAGAAAATCTTGGCTGAGGCTAATGCTACAAAAGCAGAAATCATTGAACAGTCGAGAGTTGAGGCAAAGACAGAGGCAGAGAAAATCATTGAACAAGCACGCAGGCAAATATCCCACGAAAAGGAGCTTGCCGAAAACGAGATAAAAGAACAGCTGCTGAGTCTAGCCATCTCTGTATCTGAAAAGGCTGTAACAACAGAACTTAACAACGAAGAGTTTAACAGCGCATTGATAAACGAGCTTACTAAGGAAGCCGATATTGCAATCGCTAAAAGTGTTTAGAGTTTGAACAAGAATAGGAAGCTCATAAGACGGTACGCACAAGCCCTTGTCGAGTCGTATACAAGCGACTCTGAGTTGGCACGTCTACGCAAGGAGATAGACTATCTTGCAGCCTTGTACATAAAAGACGAGTCGTTCAGAAGTTTGGTTACTCATCCGAAGATCAACAAACAAACTCGTGTAGAAGTAATTAGGCAGGCACTGAAAGATAAGATAAGCAGCAAGCTGTTAAACTCCTTATGCATCATTACCGAAAACGGAAGAATTGTAGAGCTTGTAAACCTCAGAAAAATAGTCTTACAACTCATTGACAAGAGACAGAACATTCACACCATTGACCTAAGAACTGCTCACAAGGCTGATCCAAAGCAGTTTGAAGGCATCCGACAGCAGATGGAGAAAAAACTCGGTGGCAAGGTAAAATTTCACTTCATCATAGACCCTGCAATCATTGGAGGTTTTGTATTAAGCACCGATTCTTTGCTATATGACAACAGTCTCAGGACGAAATACAAAACTCTGGAAAGAGAATTAAAACTTTAAGATTTAGAACAAAAGACATGAGTCAGATAAAACCCTCAGAAATATCAAAAATCCTAAAAGAACGCATTGACGGGGTAGACTTGTCGGCAAAATTTGAGGAGACGGGTACGGTTATCCAAAGTGGCGACGGGATAGCCCGTGTTTACGGACTTTCCAAAGTTGGTTTGAACGAGATGATAGAGTTTGAGAACGGCACTAAAGGCATTGCGTTCAACATTGAGGAAGACAATGTGGGAACCATCATCATGGGAGATTTCCACAATGTCAGAGAGGGCTTTAAGGTAAAAAGGCTTTATAAGACAGCCTCTCTGCAAGTTGGGGAAGGCATATTGGGACGAGTGGTAAACACCTTGGGCGAAGCCATTGACGGCAAGGGCGACATTGCAGGCAAAACCGTCAACCTACCCTTTGAGCGCAAAGCACCGGGCGTGATTTATCGTCAGCCTGTGAAGCAGCCTCTGCAAACCGGCATTAAAGCTGTTGATGCAATGATACCCATAGGGCGCGGTCAGCGAGAATTAATAATCGGCGACAGGCAGACGGGCAAGACCTCTATTGCCATAGACACAATATTAAATCAGCTTAATGGCTACAAGAACAACGATCCGGTTTACTGCATATATGTTGCCATCGGGCAAAAAAGTTCCACCATTGCTCATATAGTTTCTACACTGGAGAAGCATGGAGCAATGGAATACACCACCATAGTAAACGCCTCAGCATCAGAACCTGCCACACTACAATACCTAGCACCTTATGCAGCCACTGCCATAGGTGAATATTTTAGAGACACCGGGCGACATGCACTTATAGTATATGACGATTTATCGAAGCAAGCAGTGGCATATAGGGAGATTTCGTTGCTAATGCGCCGCCCACCGGGCAGGGAAGCCTATCCGGGCGACATTTTCTATCTTCATTCTAGGCTATTGGAGCGTTCGGCAAAGCTCATCGAGAATGACGAGCTTGTCAGAAGCATGCCCGACATGCCCGAAGAGCTGAGAAGTATCAGCAAGGGCGGAGGGTCGCTAACGTCTTTACCCATCATTGAAACGCAGGCGGGAGATGTTTCTGCCTACATCCCGACCAACGTTATTTCCATTACCGACGGGCAGATATTCCTAGAAGCCGATTTATTCAACTCGGGAGTACTACCGGCTATCAACGTAGGAATATCAGTATCTCGTGTGGGCAGTAGTGCACAAATAAAACCTATGAAGAGCATTGCGGGTTCGTTGAAGGTTGAACAAGCACAATATCGTGAGCTCGAAGCCTTTTCGAAGATGGGTAGTGACATGGATGCCGCCACAAAACTGATACTCGACAAAGGGGCGAGAAATGTAGAGATATTGAAACAACATAATTACTCACCGATGCCTGTTGGCGAGCAACTCGCCATACTATATTGTGGTGTCAACAATCTGCTTCGGAAGCTGCCGACTAATAAAATACGGGCATTTGAAAAGGTCTATCTTCAAGATTTAAGAATCAACCATAACGAGTTGTTTTGCAAATTTGAAGCAGGTACAATGACAAAAGATGACGAGAAAGAGCTAAAAAATATAATTGACAATACTATCAAATCTCTTTTATAAAAGACTAGCAACACAGCATGCCGAATTTAAAAAACATACGTAGCAGAATATCGTCAGCAGGGCAAACCAAGAAAATAACATCGGCAATGAAGATGATATCAGCGGTGAAGCTAAGGAAGTCGCAAGACAAACTTGTGAACCTGCGTCCCTATGCCGAGAAGCTAAAAGACATCGTCCTGCACATAAACTCCATGCTGAACGAAAAGACGAAAATCAATTCTCCCTACATCGAAAAACGAGAGGTAAAGAAAGTGCTGATATTAGCCATCACGAGCGACAGGGGCTTGTGTGGGAGCTACAACACCGGCATAATGAAAGAAGCAATAAACCTAGTAGTCGATAAGCATTCAGAGCATTATGGAAGCGGGGATATTGATTTTTACATAATCGGCAAGAAGGGTGTCAAAATAGCAAAAGAACTGGGTTTCAACATCAAACATTCCAAGATTGACGAAATAGATGATATTGATTTTGGAAAGTCTAAAGAGATAGCAAAGGAATTGATGGCAATGTTTGAAAAGCACACATATCAAAAGGTCTATTTGGTATATTCAAAGTTTAAGAACAGTGCCACCAACATTCCGACACACGAGCTGTTGCTACCGGTAGACCCTGAGCCTCCCCACACAGCCAAGGCCCTATCGTCGCACAAAGATGATTATATTTTCGAGCCATCGATACATAAAATAGCCGAGGAGCTGATACCTCTGCTAATTTACAACAGAGTTTACGTAGCATTCTGCAATGCTCAATCGTCTGAGAATGGAGCACGCATGACGTCGATGTATCAGGCAACGGAAAATGCCAACGACCTGATAGCCAATCTTAACCTCGCCTACAACAAATTGAGGCAAACAGCCATCACCAACGAAATATTAGAGGTAACATCAGGAGCTGAATCCTTGAAATAAAAAATATTTCTCTTAGCTATTTCATAAGCCCCTAATTTGTATTAACTTTGCGAGGCAATAAAAACCAGTTTATATATAACATCAAATTTATATGTCTAATAGTTTCAAATTAAGACGAGGTTATGACATTAGACTGAAAGGGGATGTTGACACTGTACAGCTCAGTCCTGCAAAGGCTGAGTTTTATGCGGTTAAGCCAACAGACTTCCTATCGTTGATACCAAAATTGGCAGTAAAGGTCAATGACAAGGTCAAAGCAGGGAGTCCACTCTTTTTCAACAAATTACAGCCTCAGTCAATGGTATGTTCTCCTGTCAGCGGAGAAGTAGTAGCCATCAATCGCGGGGAACGCCGCAGGATAGAAGAAATCGTAATCAGAGCTGACGAAAACATTGACTACGAGAACTTTGATACAACTTCTTCTTCGGCAGAACAAATCAAAAGTACACTTCAAAAAAGCGGGTTATGGTCATTCTTCGTACAGCGGCCATACGGCATTATCGTAAATCCAGAGGAGACACCTCAGCACATTTATGTTTCGTGCTTCGACAGTTCACCTTTGTCAAACGACTTGGAGCATTCCTTGTGCGATGATATTGCTGAGTTTAAGAGTGGCGTAGAGATTTTAAAGAAACTCACTAGCGGCAAGGTTCGTTTGGGTCTAAATTCCAAAGTGTCGAACTCTATTTTTGGAGGTATCGACGGTGTAGAGTACAATTCATTTGGCGGAGCTCATCCGGCAGGCAATGTGGGCGTACAGATTTCCAAAGTATCACCTTTGAATAAGGGTGAGAAAGTTTGGACAATCTCTCCACAGGCAGTTGTTTACATTGGTCGTTTGTTCTCCAAAGGTCATTACGATGTTTCTCTCAATGTAAAAGTTGCGGGAACACGAGCAAAGGACAAAGGCTACGTATCGACCATTCTTGGAGCACAAATCAAGTCTCTTGTTACTGTTGACACACCATCGGGCAAAACAAAGATGCCAAATTCGAGGATAATCAGCGGTAATATTCTTACGGGACACAGTGTTGTTGAAGACGGTTATTTGGGAAGTTTTCATAATTTGATTACGAGCATTCCCGACGGCGATTACTACAAGATGTTTGGCTGGGCAACTCCCGGTCTTACTGAGTTCAGTGTATCTCGCTCATTCTTCGGATGGATTTGCTCGAAGCGTAAATATGATCTTGATACGAACACTCACGGCGAGGAGCGAGCTTTTGTAATGAGCGGACAGTACGAGAAAGTTCTTCCTATGGACATTCTTCCTGTGTACCTATTAAAGGCTATACTTGCTAATGACATAGACAAGATGGAGCAACTGGGTATTTACGAGGTTATAGAAGAAGACTTAGCACTTTGCGAGGTTATCTGCACATCGAAGATTGACGTGCAACAAATTCTACGTGAAGGCATTAACACAATGATAACAGAAATAGGGTAAATTCCACTGACATGAGAAAGTTTTTAGATAAAATAAAACCAAATTTTGAGAAGGGTGGAAAGCTGCATATGTTTCATTCCGTGTTCGACGGTATGGAAACATTTCTTTTTGTCCCTAAACACACCTGCCACAATGGTGCGCATGTACGCGACAATATAGATCTGAAGCGTACGATGATAGTTGTGGTAATGGCATTGATGCCTGCCTTTCTATTCGGCACATATAATGTTGGTTATCAACATTATTTATCGATTGGCGACTTAGCATCACAATCTGTATGGAGCATGTTTTTGTACGGATTGCTGAAAGTACTTCCGATAGTAGTAGTATCCTACATTGTGGGACTAAGTATTGAATTTTACTTCGCCCAGAAGCGCGGACATGGCATCAACGAGGGTTTCCTTGTATCAGGAATGCTTATTCCTTTGGTACTGCCTCCCACTACTCCACTATGGATGGTTGCTTTGGCAACGGCGTTTGCGGTGATACTCGGCAAAGAGGTATTTGGCGGAACGGGCATGAACATTTGGAACCCCGCACTTATAGCAAGAGCATTCTTGTTCTTTGCCTATCCTGCACGCATGAGTGGCGATTCAGTATGGATTGCCAACAATGCCGGCGACAAGATAGTTGACGGCTTCACTAGTGCCACTCCACTAGCGAGACTTGCAGCCGAAAGCGGTGGCAGTACGTCATTTAGTGTCATGGACTCAATAACAGGATTAATACCCGGTTCGATTGGGGAAACCTCAGTTATTGCGATATTGATTGGTGCTATAATATTGATTTGGACAGGCATTGGCAGCTGGAAGATTATGCTGGCAACAGTTCTTGGAGCATTGGGAACGGGCTTTTTATTCAACTTAGGAGCAGGCAGCAATGTTTATATGGCAGTGCCTGCATGGCATCACTTAGTAATCGGTGGATTTGCATTCGGAGCTGTATTTATGGCAACCGACCCTGTATCTGCAGCACAGACTGAGACGGGCAAATGGATTTACGGAATACTGATAGGAGTGTTCGTAATGATTTTCAGAGTATTAAACCCTGCTTTCCCCGAGGGCATGATGTTAGCAATATTGCTTATGAATACTTTTGCACCGCTTATCGACCATTATGTGGTACAGGCGAATGTCAACAGGAGGTTGAAGAGAGCTAAAGTAAGAGCAAACTAAAAACACAGAGCAATGAATGTAAATAAAAATTCATATATATTTACGTATGCAACAATAATAGTATTGGTTGTTGCAGCGACTTTAGCTACTCTATATCTTGTATTGAAACCTTATCAGGATGCAAATATCAAGGTAGAGAAACAACAGAACATACTTGGAGCAGCAAATCTGACGGTTGGCAAAAGCGATGCAGAAGCTACTTTCAACGGCAAGATAAAAGCCTTTATGGTTAACAACAAAGGCGAAGCCAAAGCATTCGAAGGCGACAAAGCTTCTGAGAGTGAAGCATTTAAAGTCAACATGAAAAAATTGAAGGCTCAGTCGGCAGAGAAACAAGAGCTTCCTCTTTTCATACTCACCGCCGACGATGGTTCGTCGAAGTATATCATCCCGCTCTACGGGACAGGGCTTTGGGGTGCTATTTGGGGCTATATCTGCCTGGATAGCGACATGCAAACTATCTGCGGAGCAGTATTCGATCACAAAAGTGAAACTCCCGGTCTTGGAGCAGAAATCGCTGAGAGTAGTTTTCAGGAGCAATTCAACGGCAAAAAGATTTTTGATACCGACGAGAATTTCAAGACTTTCACGGTAGCAAAACAAGGCGAAAAAGCAGAAGAGCAATACAAAGTTGACGGTATCACAGGAGGGACTCTTACTAGCAAGGGTCTTCAAAACATGATAAACGACTGCATCGCTCTTTACGAACCATATTTTAAGAATAAAAAACAGTAGTAGCCATGAGTGAAAAAGAAGCATTATTTTCAAAGAAAAACAGGCAGCTGGTTACTAATCCGCTGAGTGTTAGCAACCCTATCACTATTCAGGTCTTGGGTATCTGTTCGGCACTGGCTGTTACTATTCAGTTGAAGCCATCGTTGGTGATGGCACTATCAGTAACTTTCGTTGTAGTTATGTCGAGTCTGATTATTTCATTACTTAGAAATACCATTCCTTCGCGCATAAGAATTATTGTACAGCTAATAGTTGTAGCATTCTTAGTAATTGTAGTAGACCAAGTGCTTAAAGCCTTTATGTATGATGTCAGCAAGCAGTTGTCGGTATTTGTAGGCTTGATTATCACAAACTGTATAATCATGGGACGATTGGAGGCATTTGCTTTAGGCAACAAGCCGTGGGCATCTGTGCTTGACGGTATTGGCAACGGTTTAGGCTACGGACTTATTTTGGTAATTCTTGGAGCATTCAGGGAGTTTTTCGGAGCAGGCACACTACTGGGATATAGAATAATTCCCGAGGCGTGGTATGTTGCTAATGGAGGTTTCTATGAGAACAATACGCTGATGGCAATGCCACCGGTAGCACTACTATTGGTAGGGATTATCATCTGGATACACCGCAGTAGGAACAAGAGTTTACAAACGAAAGATTAATTCTAAAAATTAAAGATTTATGGAAAATCTATTAAACATATTTATCAAGTCTATCTTCATAGAAAATATGGTATTTGCCTTTTTCTTTGGGATGTGTTCTTACTTGGCAGTATCGAAAACAGTAAAGACCTCTATGGGACTAGGACTTGCAGTAACCTTCGTACTATTTATAACTGTTCCTGTGAACTACCTTTTAGAGAATTATGTACTAAAAGAAGGAGCATTATCGTGGCTTGGAGATAAATTTGCGGGAGTAGACTTGAGTTTCTTGAGTTTTATCATGTTCATCGCCGTTATAGCATCAATGGTGCAGCTTGTAGAGATGATAGTCGAGAAGTATGCCCCCGCGCTATACAGTCAGCTAGGTATCTTCTTGCCCTTAATAGCCGTTAACTGTGCCATCTTAGGAGGTTCATTGTTTATGCAGCAAAAGGAGTTTTTGAACGTTGCCGAGGCGAGTGTTTACGGGCTAGGTTCGGGTGTTGGTTGGTTGTTGGCAATTATTGGATTAGCAGCCATCCGCGAGAAGATTCAATACTCTAATGTACCTGCACCGCTACGAGGTTTAGGTATAACCTTTATAATTGTTGGTCTAATGGGTATCGCATTCATGGGCTTTGGTGGAATAAAACTTTAAAACATTAAATGAGATGATACTATTAATGATAGATACAACAGTTATATTTACAAGTATAGTAGTATTTCTACTCGTAATAATATTTCTGGTATCAATACTTTTATATGCAAAGAAAAAGTTGCTGCCATCGGGCATCACAAAGATAAAGATCAATGGTGGCGAGCAAGAAATAGAGGCAACACCCGGTACCACTCTGCTCTCGAACTTGGGCGACAACAAGATACTACTCCCATCGGCGTGTGGTGGTGGCGGTTCGTGTGGCATGTGCCGTTGTCAGGTTGAGTCGGGTGGCGGTTCGATACTACCCACCGAGACAGGCTTCTTCTCTCGCAAGGAGCAGCAAGACAACTGGCGTTTGGCGTGTCAGGTGAAGGTTAAAGAGGACATGGAGATTCATGTTCCTGAGGAGATTTTCGGCATTAAGAAATGGGAAGCAAAAGTTGTTAGAAACTACAACGTAGCATCATTCATAAAGGAATTTGTAGTGGAAATTCCTGAGGATATGGACTACAAGGCAGGCGGATATATTCAGATTGAAATCCCCAAATGTGAGGTTAAATACGAGGATATCGACATCACTGCCCACCCCACCGACCACCCCGAGAACCCGATGAAGTTTAAGGAAGAGTGGGACAAGTTTAATCTTTGGCCTTTGGTGATGAAAAACCCTGAGCTTGCAGAGCGAGCCTATTCTATGGCTTCGTATCCTGCCGAGGGTCGGGAGATTATGCTCAACGTTCGTGTTGCTACCCCACCATGGGACAGAAACAAAAACGGCTGGATGAACGTCAATCCCGGTATTGCATCATCATACATTTTCTCGCGCAAACCCGGCGACACCGTAACAATATCAGGACCTTACGGAGAGTTTTTCATCAATGAGGACTCCGATGCTGAAATGGTATACATCGGCGGAGGAGCAGGTATGGCACCCATGCGTTCGCACCTGTATCAGTTGTTCAGAACAATGCAAACGGGCAGGAAGGTAACATACTGGTATGGAGGACGTTCTAAGCGAGAGCTTTTCTATGTTCACTATTTTAGAGAGCTGGAGAAGAAATTCCCGAACTTCAAATTCTTTATCGTTCTTTCCGAGCCACTTCCTGAAGACAACTGGAAAGTCAAGAAGGACATACACGACGAGGAAGGCGACGGATTTACAGGCTTCGTGCATCAGGCATTGATGAAAAATTATCTTGACATTCACGATGCTCCCGAAGACATTGAGTTCTACTTCTGTGGACCTCCGATGATGAACAAAGCAGTGGTGCAAATGTGCCACGACTACGGAGTGCCGAAGGAAAACGTACGCTACGATGACTTTGGCGGATAAGCAGCAATAATCACATTATTATACTAAGACTCACCTATTTGGTGGGTCTTTTTTTTGTAAGTTGCAACTAATATAGTGGGTAATGATACAAGCACGTCTCTACTTCGTTGTCGACTCCTTGCAATGACATTTATTTATTCGGCTATACTCATCAGCAAATTACCACATTTACATTGGCTGCTTGTCTAGCATCTAACTACTAATATCTATTGTCTTTCTTTTATCTCTCTATGTGTCGTTAGTTTTATTGCACATCGCTTATGGAAGTTTTATCTGTTTATATTTTGTTTTTTAATTGTCAGATGTATCTTGCCAATATAATCATACTTCTGTGTGAGACTTGTCTCATGCTCGTTTCATGTAATTAGTTTCTGTCCATAATATCTAGAGCCTGATCAATAAAAATCAAAGCGAGCATAGCGCAGATATTGGACTTTATAGACGGACTCTAATTGGTTCGACTTTTCATTCTATATTGGTAAATATCTTCTATTGACACTACTGTCATGCTGTGCTTTTGGGCAAAGCTACATACATCTGGAAGCCTTGCCATCGTCCCGTCTTCATTGGTAAGTTCGCACAAAACAGCAGCATCACCCAAGCCTGCAATTTTCATCAGGTCGACACTTCCCTCTGTATGTCCTCGTCTCTCGAATACTCCTCTATCTCTTGCTAGCAAAGGGAAGACATGCCCGGGACGTGATAAATCCTCGGGAGCAGCAGTAGCCGAGATTGCTGTTTTTATTGTAGTAATTCTGTCCTGCGCCGAAACTCCTGTTGTTACTCCTTCTCGTGCTTCAATTGATATGGTAAATGCCGTTTGATTTTTGCTAGTATTTTCGTCAGTCATCTGTCTAAGATTTAGACTCTTGCACTTCTCAGTCGTCAGGCAAAGACACACTATCCCACTGCACTCCCTAATCATCAATGCCATATCTTCGACTGTCATTTTCTCTGCCGAGAATATAATATCGCCCTCATTCTCCCGATTTTCATCATCAACAAGCAAAATTCCAAACCCTTGCTGCAACTTCTCTACAGCAT